>NZ_JAKJSQ010000082.1:0-14556 GCF_050337105.1 Aliivibrio kagoshimensis | reverse complement strand
GAAATTATGTCGTTATAATGTTATATTATGCATTAAATATTTTTCGATGAACTCTATAACTTCAGTGATACGTTAATGACAAAAAGAAGAACAATGAATTGGAGTAATCTTAGCTTTCGGCGACGATTACTGTTTGTTATGACTATCTCAGGGTTAGTTAATTTATTGGTTCTCTCTCTAACTGGTTTTGGTTACCTAAAACATTGGGAAGCACAAGATACCGGTGAGAAGGCATTAGGTATTGCAAAATTCTTGGCGCAATCTCCAGCGGTTATTGTGGCGCTAAAAACTCAAAGTCCCCAACTGATCACCGATAAAGTTGAAGCAATGCGATCCTCCATAAACGCCACGTTTATAGTTATTGGTGACGAAAACGGTATTCGTTATACCCACCCTGTTGCGAACCGAATTGGTAAAGCGATGAAAGGCGGTGACAATAATAGAGCCTTATTGTTAGGCGAATCATATGTCTCTTTTGCCAAAGGTTCATTAGGCAACTCTGTTCGTGGTAAAACGCCCGTTTTTGATGGTAATGGCGATGTTATTGGGGTGGTTTCGGTTGGTTACCTTCTCACAAGTATTGACGATAAAGTGGAGCACTTTTTAAACTTCTTAATTGGCATGGCACTTTTAGTGGTGTTGGCTAACGCATTTTTCTCCAACTTTATCGCGAAAAGATTTCAAAGCTCAATATTAGGTTTTGAGCCTGAAGAGTTTGGGCGGCTGTATGTTGAACTTGAAGTGACGCTCAGTACCATCAAAGAAGGGGTGATAAGTATCGATGCTGAAGGATATGTTCGTTCAGTGAATCGCAGCGCATGTGAGATTTTAGAGCTAAACTCCCATGAGGTGCTTCATAAAAAATTGAAAGATGTATTACCAGAGAGTGATTTAAGTGATATTTTATTAACACACCATACGCAACATGATGTAGATGTGATTTTAAATGGTCATGCGATTGTTGCAAACCGAAAATTGATTCGGGTTGATGATAGAGTCGTTGGTGCGGTATCGAGTTTTCGATTAAAAGATGAGTTGACCGAACTCACTAAGCAGTTATCACAAATTAGAGAGTATGCTGATCTGCTACGATCCCAGACTCATGAACATAGAAACAAACTTAATACGATCAGTGGGATGATCCAACTTGGAAAAACCAAAGAAGTGTTGAGTTTAATAGGTCAAGAAACACAACATTATCAGCAGCTTATTCGTTTTTTGAGGGACACGATCGATGAGCCTGTTGTCGCTGGAATATTGTTAGGGAAAAGTGAGCGAGCCAGAGAACTCGGGTTGATTTTTGATATCGATGAAGGGTGCCATTTAGCTCGACTTCCTGAGCATATACGAGCCGAAGATGTCGTGACGCTGATTGGTAACTTTATTGATAATGCATTTGATGCCTGTATATCAAATACGAATGCGTCTACTGCTCAGAAAGTCGTGTCAGTGAGTATTTCTGATTATGGCCAAGAAATTATTATTGAAGTGGAAGACAACGGCTGTGGTTTACCCTGTGATGTTGACCAGAAAAAGTTAATGGAAAGAGGAGTTTCCACTAAATTACAAAAGAATCGAGGCGTGGGTCTCTATTTAGTACAACAAATTATAAATCAGTACAAAGGGCAGTTGGTGATGGAAAGCGAAAATAATGAAGGCACCCGGATGACTGTTTTTATACCTAAGAAGTTTCCAAAGGATTGAATGATGACAAATAGTAAAAATATTAGTGTGTTGATTATTGAGGATGACGCTGGCATAGCTGAAATTCACCGACGCAATTTAACCAAAATCGATGGTCTAGATGTCATTGGTATTGCAACAACGAAAACAGAAGCTGAAACGTTACTTGAAGTCCTGAATCCAGATTTGGTTCTACTTGATGTTTATTTGCCTGATGGAAACGGTCTCGATATATTAAGAGATTTACGCCAGCAGAAGCACGCTTGTGACGTTATTCTCATTACCGCTGATCGTGATGTAGACACATTACAAGAAGCAATGCGAGGAGGGGTCGTTGATTACCTTCTAAAGCCGGTGGTTTTTGCAAGACTGGAAGAGTCTCTAAGTAAGTATTTGAAGCAAAAAAATAAATTTGGTGTTTTAGATGGTTTAGATCAAAGTGTTGTTGACTCGATGATCTCAACAGGTGTTGAGAGTAACGCTTCTCAAGTACGTCTACCAAAAGGCATCGATGGCGTAACCTTAGATAAAGTTCGTGTTTTATTTGAAGAGCATGATGAAGTCACCGCAGATAAAGCGGGTGTGTTAATTGGTGCAAGCCGAACAACGGCAAGGCGATATCTTGAGCACCTTATCTCTTCGGGTGAGCTAGAGGCGGATCTGAACTACGGAACGGTTGGTCGCCCTGAGCGAACGTACAAAAAGATTGCGCGATAAGGACTCTGTAAAAATAGTTAACACAGCCTACTCATGAGTAGGCTGTTTTTATTTGTAGATACTTTTGCTATATAAGTTGTTTCAGTGCAGCAGCAATATCAGTCACACTACTAGGGTCATCAATCGTTGAAGGTATGATGTACTCTTCTCCATCAGCCACTTGTCGGATGGTTCGTCGTAGAATCTTGCCAGAACGCGTTTTGGGTAATCGGTCCACAATCACCACGGATTTGAAGCTGGCGATGGCGCCGATCTCACTTCGAACCAACTGCAGTAATGCTTTCTCTATATCACCGTTGACGGAATAGTGTCCATCTTTCAAGACAACTAGGCCTAAAGGGATTTGCCCCTTGAGTTCATCGTGAGCACCGATAACGGCGCACTCAGCAACATCATTGTGAGAACCTAAAATAGCTTCCATCTCACCGGTGGATAAGCGATGTCCTGCCACGTTAATCACATCATCGATTCTACCCATGACAAACAGGTAGCCCTCTTCGTCAATAAAACCGCCATCTCCTGACACATAATAACCAGGGAATTGAGATAAGTAGCCTTGTTCAAACCTATCATGATTACGCCAAATAGAGGGGAGACAACCTGGTGGCAATGGGGTTTTGATGACAATGTAGCCTTGTGTATTATTTTGAACAGGATCGCCGACTTCATTGACAATATCGACGATAAATCCCGGTGTTGCTTTGGTGGCGGATCCCGCTTTAATGGCAAAACTCTCCAATCCAATAGGGTTACCGGCAATTGCCCAACCTGTTTCTGTCTGCCACCAGTGATCAATGACAGGGCGGCCTGTTTTGGATTCAACCCAATCGAGAGTGGCTGGATCGAGTCTCTCTCCAGCCATAAAGATGGTTCTCAATGCAGGCATAGGAAAGGAGTGAAGCAACTTACCTTCTGGGTCCTCTTTTTTGATGGCTCGGAAGGCAGTAGGTGCAGAAAAAAGAACGTTAACGCTGTACTCCTGACAAACACGCCAAAAAGCGGCTGGGTCGGGTGTTTTTACCGGTTTCCCTTCAAATAGAATGGTGGTACAGCCATGAATAAGAGGTGCGTAAACAATATAGGAGTGACCCACAACCCAGCCAACATCTGAAGCTGCCCAATAAACATCACCAGGGTGAGTATCATAAATCGTATTCATGCTGTACTTCATTGCAACCGCATGACCACCGTTATCACGAACTACGCCTTTGGGCTTTCCAGTCGTACCAGAGGTATAGAGCAGGTAGAGCGGATCGGTAGCAAGTAAAGGAACACAGTCATGAGGAGAGGATAGAGCAACCGTCGGGCCCCAATCGATATCTCGTGTTTCATGAAGGTCTGCTAGTGACTCTTCTCGCTGAAAAACCACGACTTTTTCTGGCTTCCAACGGCTGTCTAAGATCGCTCTGTTCACTAAAGGCATATACGGAATGACCTTTTGCACTTCAATACCACACGAAGCAGTCATGATCACTTTAGGTTCAGCATCTTCAATACGAATGGCTAGCTCATGAGGGGCAAAACCGCCAAAAACCACAGAGTGAATGGCCCCAAGTCGAGCACATGCCAACATGGCGATGGCTGACTCTGCAATCATTGGCATGTAGATGACAACACGGTCACCCTTTGTCACGCCTTGATCTGCTAACATGCCTGCCGTCTTGGCCACTTGGTCGCGTAATGCTTGATAGCTATATTGTGATTTCTTACCAGTAACAGGGGAGTCATAGATAAGGGCAATTTGATCGCCTCTTCCATTTTCCACGTGGTAATCAAGCGCTAAATAAGCGGTATTCATGACACCATCCGCAAACCAGCGGTCAATGCCATTCTCATCTTTACTTAAAATCGTTTTTGGAAATTGAAACCACTCAATGGCCGTGGCTTGCTGACGCCAAAACGCTTCGGGTTCATTTTTTGCCAACTGATACTCTTTTTGGTAGGTACTCATCGGTGGTTCCTTTTTCGTTGAGAATTGGCGTTAATTTATACTGAACATCGCCATAAATTCGTTGACAGCCGTTGCTTCAAGTTGCTTTTGGTTTGCGCAGAGTTCAACAATCTTTTGGCATTGGACTGGTGGGAATCGGGTCTGTAAGTTACGAGCAAACTTTTTCTCTAGTACCGGTATCCCTTCAGCTCGGCGACGACGGTGTCCAATGGGGTACTCTATTTCCACTTTTGATGTTGAGCTTCCATCTTTAAAGAAAATTTGCATCGCGTTGGCAATAGATCGCTTGTCTGAATCTAAATAATCGTCGGTGTAACGTTTGTCCTCCTTGATCACCATCATTTCACGAAGTTGGTCAATAGTTTGATGACTATTGTGAAACTCATCTTCATAATGTTCAGCGATTAAATCCCCAAAAATGAGAGGAACAGCGGTCATGTATTGCAAGCAGTGATCGCGATCAGCCGGGTTGGCGAGCTTCCCTTTTTTGGAGATAATACGAATAGCCGATTCATGGGTGACTATTTCGATACGCTCTATCTCATTCAGGCGCTCTTTAACCTCTTCGTGTAAGATAACAGCACATTCGACGGCTGTTTGCGCGTGAAACTCTGCAGGGAAGGAAATTTTGAACAGCACATTCTCCATGACATAACTATCAAATCCTCGGGTGAAACTAAATGGCTTCCCTTTGAACTGAACGTCGTAAAATCCCCACTGAGGTGCCGTAAGTACCGACGGCAGTCCCATCTCACCTTTCATTGTGATCATCGCTAAACGTACTGCTCTTGATGTGGCATCTCCTGCCGCCCAAGATTTTCTTGAACCTGCATTGGGAGCATGACGATAAGTTCGTAGTGACGACCCATCCACCCACGCTTGCGATAGGGCATCAACAATTTGATCAACACTGCCACCAAGCATATGGGTGATGACAGCTGTTGAAGCGACACGTACTAAAAGAACATGATCAAGTCCGACACGGTTAAAGCTATTTTCAAGTGCAATAATGCCCTGAATTTCATGCGCTTTAATCATAGCAGTGAGTACATCATTGATAGTCAGAGGTGCTTTTCCGTTAGCCACAGCGACTTGGCTTAAATAGTCTGCGGTAGCAAGAATGCCACCTAGATTATCAGATGGGTGACCCCACTCAGCGGCAAGCCAAGTATCATTAAAGTCTAACCATCTGATAACACAGCCAATATTAAAGGCAGCAGTCACTGGGTCGAGTACATGTGAAGTTCCGGGTACTCGAGCACCATGTTGTACCGTCGTTCCAGGCACAATAGGACCTAAGTGCTTAGTACACTCAGGAAAACGTAAAGCGAGTAACCCACAACCTAATGTATCAATTAAACAGTTTCTGGCGGTGTTATATGCTTCGTCTGAATCGATCGTGTGGTGACTAACGTATTCGGCAATCGTCTGAAGCAGTTCATCTGGCGCTGGTCGAAGGTTACTCTCTACGTTATTGTCAGCGCTGGTTTGTGTCGTGGTGCTCATGGTCATATATCCTTATAGACAGTTAGTATTAAAGTCGGTACGTTGTGCAATTGGTAGCCACTCTTGATGCTCTGGCCCTTGATAATCGGCACTTGGTCGAATAATTCGGTTATGTTCTCGTTGCTCAAAAACGTGAGCTGCCCAACCAGTGACACGGCTCATCACAAAAATGGGTGTAAAGAGCTTGGTCGGGATCCCCATAAAGTGATAAGCCGAAGCGTGGTAGAAATCGGCATTAGGAAAGAGATTTTTCTCTCGCCTCATTACCTGCTCTACACGTTCTGATACGGCAAACAGTTCTGGGTCGCTACTGCTGGTGGAGAGTGCTTGTGACCAGGTCTTTATGACATCACTACGCGGATCAGATTGGGTGTAGATAGCATGGCCAAACCCCATGATTTTCTCTTTTAGATTCAACATTTTCATAATGCCCGCCTCGCCCTTTTCTGGGGTAGGCCACTGCGATAGCATCTCCATGGCAGCTTCATTTGCGCCTCCATGAAGTGGCCCTCGTAAACTACCAATGGCAGCAGTGACACAGGAGTGAAGATCAGAAAGCGTTGATGCACAGACTCTTGCTGTAAAAGTAGAAGCATTAAATTCATGCTCGGCATAGAGAATAAGTGAACAGTGCATAACATCAATATGCTGATCAGAGGGAGGGGTATCAGTGAGCATTTCTAAAAAGTAGCCCCCTATGCTCTGTTGTTTACTGTTGCTGGTGTCGATACGAACACCATCGTGACTGAATCGATACCAGTAGCAGATAATGGCGGGTAGAAGAGAGAGTAAGGTATCGCTCTTATCTTGTTGCTCTGAAAAGCGCAGCTCTTGATCAAGGTTACCCAGCATAGAACTACCCGTTCGCATTACATCCATAGGATGCGCATCTGCAGGAATAGCTTCTAGAACAGTTCGAAGTGCTGCCGGAAGTCCTCGTCTTGAAAGCAATGTTTGGCGATAATTATCAAGCTCACTTTGAGTCGGGAGTTTCCCTTTTAATAATAGGTAAGCGACCTCTTCGAATTCAGCATTCTGGGCAAGATCTGTGATGTCATAACCACGATAGGTGAGGCCAGTGCCCGATTTACCAACGGTACAGAGTGAGGTAGTACCGGCATTTTGCCCTCGTAATCCTGCACCACTATTTTTAGTCACATGACTAGCTGCAGATGGCTGCTCTTTGTTGATAGCTAACGTTGACATAGTAATCTCCTTATTATTTTTGATCGTTATAGAGTGAGTCCAGTTTTTGCTCGTAGTGGTGGTAATTCAAGTAGCTATAAAGTTGTTCACGAGTCTGCATGGTGTCGACAACATCTCGTTGGTGCCCTTCAGAGAGTAGACTTTGGTAGACATTCAGTGCAGCTTGATTCATGGCTCTGAATGCTGAAAGAGGGTAGAGCACCATGTCGACATTGCACTCAGTAAGTTCATTTGTGGAGAACAATGGCGTTTGACCAAACTCAGTAATATTGGCTAATATCGGCACATTAACGGCTTGAGAAAATTGTTGATACTGCTCTAAGGTATTGATTGCCTCAGGAAATAACATATCGGCACCGGCTTCAATGTAGGCTTGAGAACGTTCAATTGCACTGTCAATTCCTTCTACGGCTAAGGCATCAGTTCGAGCCATGATGACAAAACTGTCATCTGTTCTTGCATCTACGGCTGCTTTGATGCGGTCAACCATCTCTTGCGTCGATACAATGGATTTATTCGGTCTGTGGCCACATCTTTTTTGAGAGACTTGGTCCTCCATATGGACTGCAGCGGCACCAGCACGCTCCATCTCTTTGATGGTTTTAGCGATATTAAATGCACCGCCAAATCCAGTATCGATATCAACGAGTAACGGTAAAGTTGTTGCCGCTGTAATACGACGAACATCTTCTAATACGTCATTTAAACTGGTAATCCCAAGGTCAGGCAGACCATAGGAAGCATTCGCGACGCCACCACCGGAAAGGTAGATAGCTTGATGCCCAACCTGTTCTGCCATCATGGCGCAGTAGGCATTAATGGTGCCGACAATTTGTAATGGTTGCGAGTGGGTAACGGCACGTCTGAATTTTTCGCCTTGATTCATGCTTGTAACTCCTGGTTAGTGTCTAACTGTTTCTCAATTAAGTCCCGGCTATGCTTGATATGTCTTCTCATCAACATTTCCGCCAGTTCACTGTCGCGTTCTTTCAGTGCCAACAAGATATGTTTATGCTCACTTAACGCGGTTTCTGGACGAGAGTGAGAACGTGGAGATTGATAGCGGTACATACGTAATAAATGATAAAGCTCATGGCACAACAGGTTGATCAATTTACCGTTTCTGCTGGCTTTAATGATTCGGTAGTGGAAATCAAAATCTCCGTATTGATGAAAATAAGAGGCACCATCGACTTGATTGATGTGTGTTTCATGCTGGAGTAAAAGGTGAGATAGCCCATCTAACTCTTGAGAAGTGATATGCTGACAAGCAAGATTAATGGCCATTCCTTCGAGTGCTTCACGGACGCTATAAATTTCGAGAAGCTTTTCGTGGCTTAATAACACCACACGAGCACCAACATGAGGAATACGCTCAATAAGGCCCAAAGATTCAATCTTCATTAATGCTTCACGCAAAGGGCCTCTACTCATATTGAACGAGAGGGCAAGTTCAGCCTCAGATATTTTACTGCCTGCAGGATAATCACCGCATACAATGGCGTCTATTAGCTGCTCAGTTAAGTTCTCTGATTTTGTTAATTCCGTCATGGCAAACCCTGATTGTCAACAATATGTGTATTTATGGTTAAATATTAGCCTTTATTTTTAATAAAACAAACATATTGTCTACAATCTTTAGTCTAATACAAAAAAACAGCGCAATGTGCACTGTTCGGTTTGACTCGAGATTTTAAAGAATTAACGGATGGGAGCAGAGTCGGCTAGCTGTGCTTCTAGAAGCATTCGACTGCGCTTTATGTGTCTGCGCATAAGCATTTCAGCCAACTCAGCATCGCGATTTTTGATTGCAAATAGAATATGTTCATGTTCTTGAAGTGCAATTTCTGGGCGAGAGTGGGTTTGAGGAGATTGATAGCGGTACATTCGCTGTAAGTGATAGAGTTCATCACACAATAACGTGATCAGTTTACTATTCCTGCTCGCTTTGATAATGAGGTAGTGAAAGTCATCATTTCCCTGCTGCTTGCAATACGAGTTTCCATCGACACTGTTGATGTGCACTTTATGTTGTTCGAGAAGAGCGGTTAACGCTTCAATCTCAGCTGTCGTGATATGTTGACAGGCTAGGTTGGCTGCCATTCCTTCTAAGGCTTCTCTAACCGAATAGATTTCAGTTAATTTACTCTTAGACAACTTGACGACTCGGGCACCTACATGAGGGACCTTTTCAACTAATCCAAGAGATTGTACCTTCATGATCGCTTCACGAAGAGGCCCTCTACTTACTTGAAAAGTCTTAGCTAGGTCGGCCTCTGAAATCTTACTACCAGCAGGGTACTGTCCATTGACGATGGTTTCTATCAGTTGGTCTGTGAGGCTTTGAGATTTCGTTGGCTCTTTATTAATGCTTTTGTCATTAATGAATTGCTTGGATTTTGTTAAAATGTGTGATGGAGTCATAGATAATTGTCGACAATGGTTTGATTCTTTTTGGAATAATAGCTTATACTCTGCGAAGAGCAAGAGAATTGTAGACAATTCCTGTTCTGGCTAAAATCAAGGCTATATCCGGTTGAAATTTTAGATATAAAAAAACAGCGCCTATTGCGCTGTTTTTTTTCGTCGGTACCTATAGTCGGAAGCGTGATTAATTTTGCTCTGTGTGTGGTCGTCTGGTTCTGAATCGGTTGATTGCAGTGAGCAACAATGGAGCAAGCAGTACAATAGCGGCAATCGACGTAAAGGTCAGGGTCAGTGGACGTTGCCATAAGAAGCTAAGCTCACCATCACTGATCATTAAGGCCCTACGCAAGTTCTCTTCCATTAACCCCCCGAGAATAAATCCTAATAACAGAGGGGCCAGAGGGAAATTGGCCAGTCGTAAGAAAATCGCAACGACAGATACCAGAATCATAATAAATACATCGATAGTATTAAAGGAGACCAGGTAGACACCTGTGATTGAGAAGAACACAATCATTGGCAGCAATACGGTTCTAGGTACCGCCAATACTCGTGAAATATATGGAATCAATGGAAGGTTTAGAATAACCAGAACCACGTTACCAAAATACATTGAGATGATGACTGACCAGAATACTTCTGGGTTATCAACAAACAGACGAGGACCAGGTTGAATACCGTAAGCGATCAAAGCACCCAGCATGATAGCTGTGGTACCAGAGCCAGGAATACCGAGTGTTAGTAGCGGTACAAATGAGCCACTTGATGCAGCGTTGTTCGCTGACTCAGGAGCAACTAGACCACGAAGGCTACCTTTACCAAATTCCTCTTTTTTATCCTTTGGTGCAAGATTACGCTCCAAACCATAACTTAGGAATGCAGCGATAGTGGCACCAGCACCTGGAAGGACACCGACAAAGAAGCCTAAAATTGAAGAACGAATAGCAACTGGAGCCGCCTCTTTAACTTCCTCTTTAGTGATCTTCATACTACCCAGCTGAGCCATCGATTGACTTTCAGCTTCTGAGTTATCCTCTTCAGGTTTTAAAATGCCCATTAGTGTCTCACCAAGTGCAAAGGTTGCCATTGCAAGCAGTAAGAAGCTAAATCCATCCATTAAATCAGTAAGACCAAATGTAAAGCGCTCAACGCCTACACCTTTGTCTATGCCGACAGTCGATAGCATCAAACCTAATATGGTCATCATCCATGCTTTGATGACTTGCCCACGGCCTGCAAAAGCGGCAACTGCGGATAAACCGACTAACATCAGTGCAAAATAATCGGCAGACTGAAAGCTTAACGATACTTTAGCCAGTGCAGGGGCAGCGATAAGAAGCATGATTGCTGAAAGGGTACCACCTGTAAATGATGAGTAAGCAGCAAGCGCAAGTGCTTTACCTGCTTGGCCCTTTTGAGCCATAGGATAACCATCAAATGCAGTTACTACAGTTGAAGAACAACCAGGAGCATTGATTAAAATTGATGAAGTAGAACCACCGAATACGGCGCCATAGTAGACACCAGCCATCAGGATCATACCGGAAGCAGGTTCAAGGCCATAAGTGATAGGGATCATTAAGGCGATGGCAGAGATTGGACCCAGACCGGGTAGCATGCCAATAAAAGTACCCACAAAACACCCAATCATCACCATCATTAGGTTGGTTGGCATGATTGCTGTTGATAAGCCAGCTAAAATTCCATCTAACATTGTAATACTCCTACAAGCTTAAAAACAGGTAACCAGGTTCTAGGTAGATATCCAGACCTTTGGTTAATAACAGCCAAAACGCGGTGACAAAAGGAAATGAGGCACCAATAAGAATCGATTTTCTTCGTTCTCCGAGTAGCCAAAAACCACCAAGTAGAAAGAGACTTGTGGACAGTAAGAAACCAAGCCAGCTCAGACCAACACCATAGGCTGTCATTAATACGACGAAAGCGAGTAATAAGCGCCAGTTAAATCCAATTACAGCACCACTCTCTTCATTGGGACGTGCGACGACAATAAGAAGTAGTGACAGGAAGATACCGATTGCTGAAAGCAAATAAGGTAGTGTACGAGCGGTAAACGGTTCGTATTCATCTCCAGGAAAGAAGGGAATTTGAGTAGTTTGATAACCATAAGTTAAGCAAACAATCAGGAAGATGAGTCCACCAATCCGATCTCTGCTTAATAGAGAAGAAGACGTTAACTGCATTTGGCTCTCCAATATTGTAAAAATATAATGTGAAGCAAGAAAAAAGCCACATCAGTAATACATTGACTGACTGTATTTCGATTCATATCCGGTGAAATCGATGATGTGGCGAGTATTTAGGCCAAGGTAGCGCTAAATAAATTTATTGTTGGATAGATACACTTGTGTATCTATCCAATTTATTACTTAGGTAAGAGTGTAGATACCTATGTTAGTTATTGGCTACTTTAAGAAGCCTAGTTCACGCATTAGATCGCCAATCAGTGTCTCTTGGTTCTCTAGGAACTTGTAAAAGTCTTGGTCAGGCTTGTAGTTATCGATCCAGCCGTTACGGTCACGAACAGTAACCCACTGATCAGTCTTGTACATCTTGCTAAGGACTTTATTAAACCCATCTACTTTCTCTTGGCTAATACCAGGAGCAGCGAAGAATCCACGCCAGTTAGCAAACACAGTGTCGTTACCCATCTCTTTTAGAGTAGGAACGTTTGGAGCTGCAGCTAGACGCTCTGGAGCCGTAATCGCTAAGATACGTACTTGGCCACTTTTAGACATTTCTAACACTTCACCAAGACCTGTTGATAGAAGTGGAGTTTCACCTGAAAGAACGGCTGCCATTGCTTTACCGCCAGCATCATAAGCGATGTAACGAACTTTACGTGCGTCAAAACCTTCACCTTTAAATGCAGCTGCAACAACTAAGTGGTCCATGCTTCCGCGAGCAGAGCCGCCAGCAATTTTCACTTTACGTGGGTTCTCTTTAAAGTCAGCAACGACCTGTTTCCAACTTGTGTACTTTGAATCACCAGCAACAACGATTGCGCCATAATCCGCAATGGTAGAGGCGATAGGTGTCAAATCACGGAATGATTGTGGAAAAATGCCCGTTAATGAACGAATAACGATAGGAGTAGAGTTCACCATCAACGTATCTTGTTGACGATCAGCTGTTTCGATCATGTGTGCAATCGCTTTACCGCCACCGCCACCAGAAAGGTTTTGGAAAGAGACTTGTTTAACGAGGTCGGTTTTAAGTAATACATCACCAGTACCACGAGCGGTCATATCCCAACCACCTCCAGCACCACCAGGGATAATAAAGTGAATTTTGTCCAGATCAGCTGCAAATGCGGTACTTGATAAAGTCGCAATACTTGCAGCGATGATGGATGTAGTTACACGCTTTCTAAGTTGCTTGAGCATGGTTCACATTCCTTATGTTTGAGGCTGATATTTATTGTTAATAACTAACTGGTTTAATACCCGACGATTTTATTACTACCTACGAAGGGGGATTTAACTTTAACATACGAGTTAAGTTACAAGAATGTTAATATTAAGTTCGTGGTGTCGCTAGCAATAATAAATAATGGGGATTAACGTCTTTCAAGCCATTTTGTTCATAATGTTTTCTATTGAATCTGAGACAAAAAAACGTTTTCAGTTAGCAAAGTAAAAAACTTGCGCTTGTGTCTCTGTATAAAGTGTAGTTGTTGATAGGTAAGTTTGTAGTGCGAGGCCTTTATTTATCGATACTATATACGGTGAACTTTCGCTGTAGATTATAAAAAAGATTAACCAAAAGCCATTTGTATAAAAGTATTAACCTGTAAGTCACGTTCCATAAACTCTGATCGAAACGCTGAAAACTTTGGTATTTTCAATAAGGTTGGATTTAGGATGTTAACATTTTTTAAATATGATGAGGGGAAGCGGATTGCTTATGCACTGTGATTACTATTTGTTAACAAGGGTGTTAATAAAAATGAGGTTTTACTGTGCGGGGAAGTGACGTCGCGAGCATATTGAAGGCGCGTGACTCCAAAATACTGGAATCACGCAATGCATAATCGGTTAGTAGATGACATTATTATGGTATTGACTGAGGATAGATACCATCTTATCCATTGTCTCTTTTGATGGTGGGTTAACACCTTCAAGAGGGTAATCAAGCCCTAACGCTTCCCACTTATGGGCGCCAAGCTTGTGGTAAGGGAGCAGTTCAATCTTCTCAATGTTCGTCATCTCTTTAATAAACTCCCCCAACTCTCTGGCGGATTTCTCATCATCGGTAAAACCCGGGACAATAACGTAACGAATCCAGGTTTTTTGGTCAATTTTTTGCAAGTATCGAGCAAAATCAAGGACGCGTTTATTGGAGACACCAGCTAAGTCTTGATGAATAGAGTCATCAAGCTGTTTCAGATCTAGCATGACTAAGTCAGAGGCTTCAAGAACCTCATCGATAACTTCTGAATGCTTACGAATATAACCATTAGTATCTAGACAGGTATGGATACCTTCAGCTTGTGCTGCTCTAAAAAAATCTCTGACGAATTCAGGTTGAAGCATAGACTCCCCCCCTGAACAAGTAATACCACCACCAGATGCTTTCATAAAGTGGCGATAACTTTTCGCTTCATTAATGATCTCTTCGACAGTGACTTCCTTACCTTCGTGTAAATCCCATGTGTCACGGTTATGACAATATTGGCAGCGCATTAAACAGCCTTGAAGAAAAATGATAAAACGAATTCCAGGACCATCAACGGTTCCACATGACTCAAATGAATGAATGCGACCTTTTACTGACATAACGACGTTGCTCCACTAGGGCTTTATTATGGATGTTATTTTATTACATTAAGCCTGTTTAATGTAGATAAAACGGCACTTAATTAAGGAATTTTTTTTCAAATAAACCGAAGCTTTACACGTTCGTCATCTCGAAGAAAGTAATCGTGTCGTGGAGAATGTCATATTTCATAAGATTAAATGTTAATTTTATTAACACGCACCTCAATATTATTTCACAAATGCCGATATGCTATGAACAATAAAGAGCCTCATAATATAGTGAGC
>NZ_JAKJSQ010000010.1:0-79671 GCF_050337105.1 Aliivibrio kagoshimensis | reverse complement strand
GAAAATCTTCAACCACGAAATATCTAATAATAAGTGAAGGGATAAACTATGAACACAGTCAACAAAATTACCATTGCACTTCTTGGACTCGGATTCGCTTCGATGTCACAAGCTGCTATTGAACTTAAAATGGGCATGCAGGCATCAGTCGGGTCGGTAGAGTATCAATCAGCAACCATTTTAGCTGACTCTATTAAAGAGATGTCAAATGGCGAAATGACTCTGGCTCTCTACCCAAGCGCGCAATTAGGTGATGATAGAGCAATGTTACAGCAGCTTAGCTTAGGTGATTTAGACTTCACTTACTCTGAACTGGGCAGAATGGGTCTTTGGATTCCTCGTGCCTCTGCGGTTGTTCAACCTTATGTTATTAAGAATTACGAACATATCCAACGCGTTTTTAACTCTCCATTTGGTCAAGGTATTCGTGATGAAATGTTAGAGAAGTACAATTGGCGTGCTCTTGATACCTGGTACAACGGAACGCGTCAAACCAGTTCTAACCGTGCCATCAACTCGATTGAGGATTTTGATGGGTTAAAACTGCGAGTGCCCAATGCAAAACCTAACCTAAACTTTGCCAAATTGTCTGGCGCATCACCAACCCCTATGGCTTTCTCTGAAGTTTACCTAGCATTGCAAACTAACGCGGTGGATGGTCAAGAGAACCCGTTACCAACCATTAAAGCGAAGAAATTTTACGAAGTTCAGTCTAACCTCGCTATCACCAATCACATTGTTAATGACCAGATGGTTCTAATTGCAGAGTCTCGCTGGAAATCACTCACTGATGCACAAAAAGAGGTGATTACTAAGTCGGTGGCTAAAGCAGGCGCTTCTCATACCAGTACAGTGAAAACTCAAGAGAAAGATCTGATCGCCTTCTTTGAATCGAAAGGTGTGTCGGTGACCTACCCAGATCTCACTCCATTTAGAGAGGCGATGCAGCCGCTTTACACTGAGTTTGATGAGCAAGTCAACGAACCATTGATTGAAAAAATCGCTAAAATGTAGTCCCAATGTGCCGGCCTATAAGTAGGCCGGCTACGGAGAAAAGTATGTTAAGGAAAGTCCTCAAGAATATAGAAGAGATCATTACCGTTCCTTTAATGATCGTTTTATTGCTTCTATTAACGTGGCAAATTGTTGCACGATGGCTACTCGATAGCCCCTCTATTTGGAGTGAAGAGCTTGCTCGATTGCTCTTTGTGCATATGGTTATTATTGGTGGTGCTATTGCTATCAAAAAAGATACCCATGTCAAAATCACCTTTTTCTCTGATAAGCTCAGCAATAACATTCGTTTTTCGCTCAGTATGCTTTTAGAGGCTTTGGTTCTAATCGCCATTATCGCGGTCATATATCTCGGCTATCAGCATGTTCAACGCACGGCTTTCTTTGAGCTCATTACGCTTGGAATCTCGAGCAAGTGGATGAACTATAGCTTGCCTCTAGGCGGCTGTTTTATGTTTGCCCGACAAATTGAGAGAATGTGGTACTTAACCACTATTTTCCGTCAAGGCACATCAAACCCATCTTCTCAATCCGATTCTATCGAACCCGCTAAACCATAGGAACTATCATGACGACTTCAATCTTTGGCTGGTTAGCACTCCTGTTTGCTGGAATGCCAGTTGGATTTTCATTAATTATTATCGCCCTAGCCTTTTTGGTGTTCACCAATAGCATGGGAATTAACTTCGCAGCTCAACAGATGCTTGGCGGTATTAATAATTTTACACTGCTTGCGGTTCCCTTCTTTGTTCTAACCGGACACTTGATGAACAGCGCTGGTATCACAGAGCGTATTTTCAACTTTGCGAAATCGTTAGTCGGTCATATTACGGGCAGTTTAGGTCATGTAAATATCATGGCAAGCTTACTCTTTTCGGGCATGTCTGGTTCAGCGCTTGCCGATGCCGGTGGTTTAGGGCAGCTCGAAATAAAATCCATGCGAGATGCAAAATATGATGATGATTTTGCTGGTGGTTTAACCGCAGCGTCCTGCATCATTGGCCCACTCATTCCACCTTCTATTCCTCTGGTCATTTATGGCGTTGTCTCTAACACCTCCATTGGCGCACTTTTTTTAGCAGGGGCAATTCCAGGATTGTTATGTGCCATCTCTTTAATGGTAATGAGTTATTTCATCTGTAAAAAAAGAGGCTACCAAACACTACCAAAAGCGCCGGCTAAAGAGCGATTGATTGCCTTCAAAGAAGCTTTTTTATCTCTATTAACCCCAGTCATTATCATTGGCGGCATTTTTTCTGGAAAATTCACTCCAACAGAAGCTGCCGTTGTCTCTTCCATCTACGCCCTATTTTTAGGCACTGTGGTTTATAAGCAGCTAACCCTGGCTAAATTTATCGACATCATCAAAGAGACCGTCAATACTACTGCAGTAGTTGGCCTAATGGTTATTGGTGTGACCGTATTTGGTTGGATAGTAGCTCGAGAACAACTGCCACAACATATGGCCGAATACTTCTTAACCATCAGCGATAATCCACTGGTTCTACTACTATTGATCAACCTACTGCTGCTATTTTTAGGCACCTTCATTGAGTCTTTAGCTCTGCTGCTGTTGTTGGTACCGTTCTTGGTTCCTGTGGCTATTTCAGTGGGGATTGATCCTGTTCACTTCGGTGTAATGGCAATCTTGAACTTAATGATTGGTATTTTAACACCACCAATGGGCATGGCTCTTTATGTGGTCTCTAAAGTGGGGAATATTCCTTTCCACGTACTGACTCGCGGTGTGTTACCACTGTTAGTACCACTATTTATTGTATTGATTTTAGTCGCTTTATTTCCACAATTCACCCTATTCTTACCACAGCAGATGTTAGGATACGGTTTATAATAAAATGGGGTGTTTAGGTCGTACCTACTCACTCTTTTATAAATAAGTAATTGTATTTAAAAGAAACATTGTTTGTACTGTCTCTTTAGTGTTATGTTCAAAGGCTCAGGCACAATGTTCCAACTCTCTATTATTGAATGAGGCCACAGTGAACTCTCCTAAAAACTTGCTCGCTAGATTACGTTCTAATATTGAACCTCTTAGCCCAAAGCTAAAAACTGTTGCTAATTATATTCTTGAAAACCCTCAGGCTGTGCAGTTTCAAACGATTACTGACTTAGCTCGAAACACCAAAACCAGTGAAGCCAGTGTGGTGCGCTTGTGCCGCGATCTTGGGTACAAAGGCTATTCAGACTTTAGAATGTCCCTCGCGGTAGATTTAAGCCAGATTGCCCACAAAGAGACACCAAAGGGTGATGGTGATTTATGTGATACTTCAGCTCTTCATGCGATTGGGGCGTTGCAAGACACTGCTAAGTTGATCGATAGAAAAGCCTTATCACGAGTTTGTGCCTTGGTCCACAATGCGAAAATCGTCAACTGTGTTGGCGTAGGTGCTTCTAGCATCATAGGTCGCTATCTCTCTTTCCGGCTGCTACGTATTGGTAAACAGACCACTATGTATGAAGATACTCACCTTGCGGCAATGAGTGCGATACGCAGCGAGAAAGACCATTTGTGGTTTACCATATCAAGTTCAGGTTCTACCAAAGAGGTAATCCATGCTGCATCACAGGCGATAAAATGTGGTACTCCTGTCATTTCGCTCTCCAATATCACTCACAGTCCATTAGCGACAATATCCAGTGAGGTATTAGTGGCAGCGCGACCAGAAGGCCCGTTAACTGGAGGTTCTTTTGCATCTAAAGTGGGTGCCATGTTGCTGGTTGATATCATCATGAATACCTTAACTGAAGAGTATCCTCAATACAGCAAATCCATTGAAGAGACTGCTGAGGTGACGGTTCCGTTACTTATTTAGTGTCATCCATTTTGCTACCGCGTTGTTATAGAGACTAGATTAAATGAAGAGTAAAACCGCAGATTTTGCGTTAATGCACGCTACTGTTTTTGATGGTGACAAGACCCTACGTGACCAAGTTATTTTTGTACAAAACGATACCATTATTGAAATATCACCATTTGATGTCTCCCTCTCCCTGCCAGAAAAACAGATTGACCTAACTGGCCTATTGGCAACATCTGGCTTCATTGATATTCAACTCAATGGTTGTGGTGGCGTCCTTTTCAATACCGATATCAGTGAAAGTACACTGACAACCATGAATAACACGAACCTTAAATATGGCACCACACAATTTCTGCCAACCTTAATTACCAGTCAACCACAGTGTATGAATCAAGCGATAGAGTTAATCGATAATCTATCCGACAGAGAGAAGATGGGAGTACTTGGACTGCATCTTGAGGGCCCATTCATCAGTCCGCAAAAGAAAGGGGCGCATCAAGAAGCATTCATACGCGAACTGGATATTGAAACCGCTCACTTTTTAGCTTCACACGCCAACAACATTTCCGTTGTGACTTTGGCTCCTGAGAATAACCAACAAGCCGTGATCGATTGTTTAACGGCTGCCGGCATTATTGTCTCTATTGGCCACAGCAATGCGACCTACCAACAGTTAGAGCAGAAACTCAATTTAGGAATGGCAACCCACCTATTCAATGCAATGTCACCGTTTGATTCCAGAGAACCTGGGGTTGTTGGTTATATATTTGATCACAAACCAACAGCGGGCATTATTGCCGACGGCATCCACGTTTCATACGCTTCAGTGCGAATCGCCCACGATATTCTAAAAGACAAGCTGTTTTTGGTTACTGATGCAGTGACTCCCGCAGGCACAGATATTGATGAGTTTGATATGGCTGGCATCCCAGCTTATGTCACCAACGGTAAGTGTCATTTTTCTGACGGTACAATTGCCGGAGCAGCCATCACCACCATTGATAGCATTAAAAATCTGATAACGCATGTGGGACTGTCTCGAGAAGAGGCATTACGAATGGCCAGTTTATACCCAGCCAAAGCATTAGGCATAGAACAGCAATATGGTCGGCTCAAAGCGGGTTATAAAGCCAACATTACTCTATTGGATGACCATAATGATGTTCATTCTGTCTATCAAATGGGTGTACAGCGAGTGTAATCAAGCCACCACAAACTGCGTGCTGTCTAGAGGCTTCGTGTGATAAAACGCGCGTAATGAATCAGACAGCATCTGCACTCTTTTAGGTAACCCCTGACGCAAAATAGTCACAACCTCTTGTTGAACCTTCTGCATAAATTCAAGGCGGTTAGGTTCAAAATCACCATTAATGTTATCGCAACTCACCGTAAAGTGAAAACCAGCACTTTGCGATAAAATCCACTCATACGCTTGCGGTCGGATCTCTACTTTTTCAAATTCGGCTTGTACCTGCGCACTGCGGCCATCAGGTTCATACCAATAACCAAAGTCTTCTAACAGACGTCGCTCTGGTCCAGCAACGCACCAGTGCGCAATCTCATGCAGCGTCGACGCGTAGAAACCACGAGCGAAAATAATACGATGGTAATCACACTCTTTATTCGCAGGTAGATATATCGGTTCATCACCGCCAAGCTCTAACTTAGTGTTAAATTCAGTAAAGAAAGTACGATTGAATACAGCAATCATATCTTGATATTGGTGGGGCATTGTCACTCATTCCACAAAAAAAGATGGCGCATCATGGCGCCATTTTTTATTAAATCTTTGGGGTTTCTGTCGAAACATTAAAGTTCTGACCGCGATGTCGTAGCAGGTGGTCCATCAAAGTGATCGCTAGCATCGCTTCGGCAATCGGCACTGCTCGAATACCGACACACGGATCATGACGCCCTTTAGTGATCAACTCCGTTTTCTCACCCGCTTTATTAATGGTTTCACCCGGTACGGTAATACTTGACGTTGGTTTTAACGCAATGTGAGCAACTACATCTTGTCCTGAGGAGATTCCTCCCAATACACCACCAGCATGGTTACTGCTAAAACCCTCAGGAGTTAAAGGATCACGATGTTCACTGCCACGTTGATTCACCACAGCAAACCCATCACCAATCTCAACCCCTTTCACCGCATTAATCCCCATTAATGAATGAGCGATATCAGCATCTAATCGGTCGAAAACCGGCTCACCTAAACCGACAGGAACACCTTCAGCCACCACCGTAATTTTCGCACCAATTGAGTTACCCTCTTTTTTAAGCTTACGAATAAGCTGATCAAGGTCATCAATTTTAGAAGCATCAGGGCAGAAGAAAGGGTTATTTCCCACTTCATCCCAATCAACAGAGTCAATCGATACATCACCCATCTGGCTTAAATAAGCGCGCACCTTAATACCAAACTCTTGTTGCAAATATTTCTTAGCAACACCACCAGCAGCAACACGCATCGCGGTTTCACGTGCCGAGGATCGACCTCCACCGCGGTAATCACGCTGTCCATACTTTTGATGATAAGTGTAATCCGCATGGCCTGGTCTAAATTTATCTTTAATGTCTGAGTAATCTTTTGAGCGCTGATCGCCATTTTCAATCAACATACCAATTGAAGTGCCTGTGGTTTTTCCTTCAAACACTCCCGACAAAATCTTTACTTCATCGGCTTCACGGCGTGGTGTCGTGTATTTGGACGTTCCCGGTTTACGGCGATCTAAATCCGTTTGTAAATCGGCTTCGGATAACTCCAGACCCGGAGGACAGCCATCAACAATACAGCCCAGAGCAATACCATGACTTTCGCCAAACGTTGTTACTCGAAAATGTTGTCCTATTGTATTACCCGCCATTACTTCCCCTGTAGATACTCGATCAATGTCTTTACTCTATCGCTTAATAATCGCTTTATCTCAGCAAAGAGTAAAGAGTTTCACTCAGTGATTTACTAAATTACAGCCAAAAAAAACCCGATAACAAGATCGGGTTAATCAATGTTGAGCACTAAAGGCTTAATCAACGTAGAGTGCAAACTCCTCTTTACACTCGACAAGCTGTGCTCTCGTTAGCATGAAGACTCCATGACCGCCATTTTCAAACTCTAACCAAGTGAATGGGATATTTGGATATTGATCCATCATGTGAACCATTGAGTTACCCACTTCACAGATCAAAATACCATCATCCGTCAGGTAATCTGGTGCGTTGGATAAAATTCGACGCACCAGTTTCAGCCCATCGGTACCCGCAGCCAATCCCAGCTCAGGTTCATGCTGAAACTCTTCAGGTAAACTCTCCATATCTTCTTGGTCCACATAAGGAGGATTCGAGACGATAAGGTTATATTTGTCTTTTGGTAGATCACGGAACAGATCGGAACGAATCGGGAACACTTGCTGATCCAAACCATGCTCTTGGATATTCTGCTCAGCAACTTCTAACGCATCGGCAGAGATATCAATCGCATCCACTTCCGCTTCAGGGAAAGCGTAAGCACAAGCAATCGCAATACAACCACTACCCGTACAGAGATCCATTATACGAATCGGCTCTTCAATTAACCAAGGTTGAAATTGCGCTTCGATTAACTCACCAATTGGAGAGCGAGGAACCAATACACGTTCATCAACAAAAAACTCCAAGCCACAGAACCACGCTTTATTGGTTAGGTATGAGGTGGGTGTACGCTCGTTAATACGACGAATAACTCGCTCAACAATACGTTGGCGCTCACTCGTGGTGAGTCGAGACTCTCGCACGTGCGCTGGAATATCAATTGGCAAATAGATAGTTGGCAATACCAGTTGTACCGCTTCATCCCATGAGTTATCAGAACCGTGGCCATAAAAAAGGCCGGCGGCATTAAAGCGGCTTACTGTCCAACGTAACATATCTTGTAAGGTGCGAAGCTCAGCAACCACCTCATCAATGAAAATCTTATCCAAAATTGACTCCGATTCGCGCTACAATACTGCAAGATAAAGTTGGAAACGAATTATGAGCAAAAAAGAGCACATTGATAGCGACGATCTTCTGCTGTTTCGTGATGCAGTAAAGGGCATTAAAAAGTTGCAACAGGATACCATAATCCAGCGACCTCGTAAGCGGTTTAGCCGGCAAGAAGAGATAAAAAAAGACCGAGAAGCCAAAGACCAAGAGTTTTTCTTCTCGGATGAGTTTATTCCACTGATTAATGAAGATGGGCCCACTCGTTACGCCCGTGATGACGTGTCTAAATATGAAGTAAAACGTTTAAGAAGAGGCGTTTATATTCCAGATGTCTATTTAGATATGCATGGAATGACGCAGTTAGAAGCAAAAAGAGAGCTGGGTGCTTTAATTGCTTACTGCATAAAAGAGAGCGTGGCTTGTGCTTCCGTGATGCACGGCATAGGGAAGCATATCTTGAAACAGAAAGTTCCGCTTTGGTTGGCACAGCACCCGGATGTCATGGCCTTTCATCAAGCCCCTCTTGAATTTGGAGGAGCTGGTGCCATTTTGGTGCTATTGCAGATACCAGACAAATAACCCGCAAGTTCGCTTACAGTTTGTTGGGTGACTGCATCCAACAAAGCTCACCTTTTGATGTTTCAAGGTTGACATCAACCGCAGCAATTGACGAGGTAGTGAACATGGGGGGGACTAAATCCGTTACCCAATCGGCGGTCATGTACCCAACTAAAGGAAGATGTGAGATAACTAAAACGGTCTGCAAAGATTTCATAGCAGCAAGGGCATTGATGTACTCAATCACCAAGTCAGACTGTCCATAGGGTGTGATGTCGTTACACACCTCCACACACTGTGGGTCAACATCTAGCTGATTTTTTACTGCATTCCAAGTTTGTTGAGCTCTTAGGTAAGGACTAACTAACACATAGTCAATTTTACCGCTAAGCTGATTAGATAGCCATTTAGCCATGTTCAGAGATTGCAACTCACCTTTTACGGTCAGTTCTCGTTCCGCATCACTCGGTGCAAAATTCTCTGCTTCACCGTGACGCATAATCAACACTTGCATAAACACATCCGCAATTCGTACATAAGTCATAATGGTAACAATTTTTTTTCAAATCGTAACGCTTATGTTTGCTACTCTGTTACATCAACGCCATAATTACAGAATAATCTTCCACTATGGAGCGCTAAAGTGCACGTTAGCCCTAATGATACGAAAGAATACCGCTACGTCGTCCTTAGCAATGGCTTAAGAGTCCTCCTGATTAGTGATGACCAAGCTTCTCGCTCGGCGGCTGCACTCTCTGTTAATGTTGGACACTTTGATGATCCTGCCGACCGTGAAGGCATGGCCCACTTTTTGGAACATATGCTATTTCTAGGGACGGATAAATTTCCTAAAGTAGGGGAATTCCAATCCTTCATTAGCCAACATGGTGGCAGTAATAACGCTTGGACAGGCACTGAGCACACCACTTTTTTCTTTGACATCAACCCAGATCTGTTTGACCAAGGCCTTGAGCGCTTCGGTCAGTTCTTTTATGCGCCTCTTTTTAATGCAGAAGCTCTGGATAAAGAGCGGTTAGCTGTCGACTCCGAATACAAATTGAAATTGCAAGAGGACTCTCGCCGCTTATATCAAGTGCAAAAGCAGACAGCAAATCCTCAACACCCGTTCTCTAAATTCTCGGTGGGTAGTACAGACACTCTCGCAGATAGAGAGGGGTCAAATACTCGTGATGAAATTATTGAGTTTCACCGCACTCACTACTCTTCCGACCTGATGACTGCGGTGCTATTAGGCCCCCAAGATATCGATCAGCTCAACCAGCTTGCCGAAGCTAACTTCGCCTCAATTGTTAACAATCAACTTGCGGGCAAACAGCTGGATATGCCTCTGCTGACGGAAGCCCAAAAGTCTCAATGGATCACCATTGAACCCCTAAAAGAGATTCGAAAATTAACACTCTCATTCTCACTGCCCAATATTGACGCTTTTTATCAAACCAAACCCCTGTCATACATTGCTCACCTTATCGGTTATGAGGGTCCTGGCAGTCTTTTAGGCTATTTAAAAAACTTAGGCTACATTACCGCTCTTTCTGCTGGTGGTGGTGTAAGAGGCAGTAATTATCGTGAGTTTACCATCGGGTTTGGTCTGACCCAGCGCGGGCTAAAGCAGTGCGATAAAATCATTGCGACTGCGTTTCAATTTATTGACTTAATCCTCTCTTCCGGGTTAGATGAATGGCGTTATAATGAGAAAAAAGCCGTTCTAGAATCTGCATTTCGCTTCCAAGAAAAAACCAAACCTATCGATATCGTCGGTCATTTAGTAATGAACATGCAGCGTTATGCCGCCAATGATACAATCTATGCCGATTACATGATGGCAGAGTACCGTGAGCAAGATATTAAAGCCATTTTGCACTTTTTCACTGCGGACAATGCCCGCGTTACACTTGTCGCTCAAGGACAAGAGTACGACCAAACCGACGATTGGTACGACACTCCTTACTCCATCACTCCATTTACTCCAGAGCAGTTAAAACGATGGAACAAGCCACGCCGTAACTCTCGATTATCGATGCCGGAAAAGAACCCCTATATTTGCCATCAACTCGAACCCCATGAACTTGAAGGGCCAGATGGAAATCCAATCGTAATACAAGAGCTACCCGGCTTTCGGCTTTGGCATAAACAGGAGCATGAGTTTCGTATCCCTAAAGGTGTCATCTATATTGCAATAGATTCGCCCCATGCGGTATCCACCACTCGTAACATCGTAAAAACACGCCTGTGCGTTGAGATGTTAATGGACTCATTGAGCCAAGAGACTTATCAGGCCGAAGTGGCGGGAATGAACTACAACATCTACGCCCATCAAGGCGGGGTGACATTAGCCATCTCCGGGTTCAGTCAGAAGCAACCCCTATTACTGGATCTGATCTTAAAAAAATTCAGTGAGCGAAAGTTCAGTCAAAAACGATTTGATGTGATTAAGACCTTACTGTTGCGTAACTGGAACAATGCCGCCAAAGATCGTCCAATTTCACAACTGTTCAATGCACTTACGGGTATTTTGCAACCTAACAACCCTCCATACCCCGATCTTCTTGAGGCGTTAGAGAGCATAACCGTTGAAGAACTTCCAACTTTTGTAAAAGAGATGTTTGCTGAAGTTCATATTGATATGTTTGTTTATGGCGACTGGTTAGTCGACAACGCCCTCAAACTTGCAGAAACGGTCAAAACTACGTTACACGTTCAAGATCAAAAATATGATGAATCTCTGCGTCCATTAATCATGCTCGGTGAGTCTGGAACCTTTCAAAAAGAGCTATTCTGTCAGCATGCTGACTCTGCGATTTTAGTCTACTACCAATCGGCCAAAACCGATCCGTTAAGTATCGCAATTTATACCTTGGCAAATCATCTGATGTCCGCGACGTTTTTCCATGAGATAAGAACCAAACAGCAACTGGGTTATATGGTGGGTACGGGTAATTTGCCGCTCAATAAGCATCCGGGCCTTATCATGTACGTGCAGTCTCCCATGGCCTCGCCTGCTCATCTACAAGAGGCGATTGATGAGTTCATTAACGCTTTTTCATTAGTGCTACTTGAGCAGAGTGACTATCACTGGAACAGCAGTAAATCCGGACTTATCGACCAGATCAACGAAGTTGATACCAACCTTCGTACTCGTGGTCAGCGTTTGTGGGTTAGTATAGGGAATAAAGACAGCCAATTTGATCAACGTGAGAAAGTCATCTCGGAGTTAACCAAGCTATCGCGCTCAGAAATGTTGCGTTTTATTGTTAGTGAACTTAAGCCTCGCACCGCTAATCGTTTGATCATGCACAGCCAAGGTGAAGCGCACCATGATCTCGACCGATTTAGCATTGGTAAAGAGATAGGCTCCATTGACCGCTTCCAACTGCGACCGAAAGATGTAGAGTTGGGTTAACGCCCACCTCTCACTATTCCTAGTTATCGCTGGAAAAGCCTATCTTTTCCCCTATTCTTAAAATTGTTCTAAACGTATACATAATGCGACGATGAAGAATTAAGGGATCAAATGACTAGGTTTAGCAAACTCTCACTACTTTTTGGTTTAACGCTCTCCAGTATCTCGGTTCACTCTGCCACATTCTCAGCAGATGGCCGCTCTAACGGTATGGGTAATATAGGAGTTGCTACCGCAGATTACTTAGCGGCCCCTTTTTATAACCCTGCCTTAGTGGGGGTTTATAATGAGTCCGACGACGCTGCAATACTCATTCCAGCAGTTGCAATTAACGCCAGCGATGTCGATGGTTCTATCGACATATTAGATGATCTACAAGATAGCATTGAGCAATTAGAAGGTGGCGATCTCAGCGCCCAAACTGACATCGACCGATTATTGCGAGAACTTGATGGTAATGCTCCGTTAGCGGTCAAAGGGGCTGTAGGTATTGCTATCGCAATCCCAAATGAAACGGTATCAGTCAACTTCTACACTAAAGGGTTTGTTGATGTGGTCGTCGTTACTGATGTCAATGTCAACGACTATACCGATTCATATGCTGATCTATTAGGTTTTGGTTATGCTGAGTATGGCGTCGCTTTTGCCAAACAATATACGATCTCTGGTGAGACCTTCTCTTTTGGTCTCACCCCTAAGTATCAACAGTTCAGCACCTATATTGAACGAGTCACCGTCGAAGATTTTGACGTTTCAGATTACGATGAAAATGAAAAAACAGACAGTGCTGCAAACCTTGATATCGGAGTGGTGTGGCTTAAAGATGATTTTAGAGTCGCCGCGTCACTGCAAAACCTGCTCAAACAAGATATCGACACCATTACTGTGGCTGGCAGAAGTGATACCTATGAGATGAGCCCGCAACTGACGGTGGCAGGAGCATACACAATTCAAGTACTTACTGTTGGACTTGATATTGAGTTGATGAAACAGGAGCGCTTTAAAGGTGTGAAGGATGATACCCAATTTGTTCGCGTAGGTATCGAGGGTAACGCTTTTGACTGGGTGCAACTGCGTGCCGGTTATCAACACGACATGGAAGACACACTGGACGATACCATCACAGCCGGTATTGGTTTCAGCCCGTTTGGCGTCGTGAATATTGATCTGGCAGGCTCGTACGCCGGCGACAATCAATTAGGGGCAGCGGCCAACCTCAGTGTCATGTTTTAATTTCTAACTCTTAAATCATCGACCATAAAAAAGAGCCAAATCGGCTCTTTTTTTATATCTTAGGGCGCTTCATCAACACTTAATAAAAACGTTGATTGCTCTCCGCCATCTCAACTAGCTTGTCACACGGCAAGAATCTATCACCATATTTTTTCGCATGTTGATTCATCTCATCCACTATCTGGCTGATACCAACACTGTCCATATAACGGAAAGGTCCGCCTAAGAACGGTGGAAAGCCAATACCAAAAATTGCGCCAATATCACCATCTCGTGCTGATCGAATAATACCTTCATCCAAGCAACGTGCGGCTTCATTCAACATCATTAACGCACAACGTTTGGCAATAACTGGGGCAGACTGCTTTTGTAACGGTTTAAGTTTTAGCAGTTTATAGACTGTTTTATCCACGGCTTTTTTCTTGCCTTTATAGCTGTAGAATCCACGACCCGTTTTACGGCCTTTACGGTTATCATTAAGGAGGACATCAAACACATCCGGACCTTGAAAACGCTCGCCCAGTTCAGCAACTAAGATCGGCATGATTTTAGAGCCTATATCAATACCCACCTCATCAAGCAGTGTTATTGGTCCCACAGGGAATCCAAAATCAAGCAGAGCCCTGTCAATATGATCAATTGGCTCCCCAGACATCAATACCTGAGCGGCTTCATTCATATAGGGTGCTAAAATGCGATTTACATAAAAACCCGCTTTATCGGCCACCACTATCGCGGTTTTCCCCTGTTTTTTCGCTAAAGACACAACCGTGGATATCGTCTCATCAGAGGTCGTTTCATGAGGAATAACCTCAACCAATGGCATTTTTTCAACCGGACTAAAATAGTGCAATCCGATGATATTTTCAGGGTGTTTCGCCTCTTTTGCGATTTGATGAATAGGCAATGAAGAGGTGTTGGTAGCAAAAATCACCCCCTCTTTACCATTCTCTTCAGTGCTCGCAACCATCTGTTGTTTCAGTTTTAAGTCTTCAAAAACCGCTTCAATCACCACATCCGATTTAGCAAAACCAGTAAAATCGATAGATCCCGATAACTGCATCATCTTTTTCTGCAGTTGCGCTTTAGTGATAATCCTGCGTTTACGCTGCTTCTCAAACAGTCCGTAGTTATAAGAGAGAGCATTAAGTACCCCATCATTAGACACATCTTTAATACGTGCTGGAATTTTCGCTTTCGACACCGAGACATGAGCAATACCGGCTCCCATTAAACCGCCACCGAGTACTGATACACTGGTAACGGGCGTAGGTTTAGCTTCAGTGCCGTGCTCTTTTTTCATTGCGGTCGTTGCAAAAAAAATACTGCGCAAAGCGGCTGACTCTGACGATTGCACTAACTCACCAAAACGTTTGGCTTCGAGTTGCAATCCACTCTTCATCCCTTTTTGCAAACCGACCTTAATCACTTCTAAAATGGCATCGGCTGCCGGGTAATTGCCTCGAGTTTTGGCATTGGTTTTCTTCGCCGCTTGATCAAATATTACGCCTCGACCCAATGGGTTCTTAGCCATCAACCACTCTTTACCGCCTAGATGACGTTTTGGTTTCTTGCCTAACGCGATCTTTTTAGCCACTTCCAATAAAATTGACTCAGGGACACAGGCATCTACAACACCCAATTTAGCTGCTTTTTTACCGCGCAGTTGCTTGCCGGTAAGAATCATATCTAATGCAGGCAGCACACCCACCAAACGTGGAAGACGTTGAGTCCCCCCCGAACCAGGGAGTAAACCTAGCTGCACTTCTGGCAGACCAATACGAGTAATGTCTGCATCCGAACATACTCGGGAGTGACACGCTAATGCCAACTCTAAACCACCACCTAGGCAAGGCCCATGAATAGCGGCCACCACATGAAACGGCAGTTTTTCAAGTCGTTCAAACAGGACTTGACCCGTTTCTGCTAACTGCTGCGCTTCTGCGGCTGTGGTGCACGCCTCTAACATTCTAATGTCTGCGCCAGCCACGAAGTTGTCCGGTTTGGCAGAGTGGACAATCACCCCTTTAATGTCACTTTTACGACGATCAATCTCATCGAGTACATCCGTCACTTGCTGAGCAAACACCGTCTGTAGCGTATTCATTTTTTCGTTAGGTACATCAATGGTTAACCAAGCAATGGCATTCTCATCAATCATTAACGAAAAAGCGGACGACACTGATTCAGTTTGCTCGACACTAACGATTGTTTCAGATTCAATCGTCTGCTCATCTCTTTCTAATACCGTTGATTGACTCATTATTCTGCCTCCAAAATCATTGCCGCACCTAATCCACCCGCCGCACACGCGGTATTCAGTGCCAAACCGCCTCCGCGTCGTTTCAATTCACGTAACGTTTGAGTGATCATTCTTGCGCCAGTGGCCGCAAAAGGGTGCCCATAAGCGAGTGATCCGCCCAATACATTAAATTTATCCATATCGATATCACCAATCGCTTGGCTTCGATTTAACTTCTCTTTAGCAAATTGTGTGGAACCGAACATTTTCACGTTGGCTAAAGTCTGTGCGGCAAACGCTTCATGCATATCGATTAATGTTAAATCCGCTAGCGTTATCCCCGCTCTATCAAGGGCCATCGGAGTTGCATACGACGGTCCCATCAACATATCTTGATGAACATCTATCGCAGAAAAAGCGTACGAACGCATATACCCTAATACTTCAAGCCCTAGCTCTTTGGCACGTCCTTCTCGCATCATTAACAACGCGGCAGCACCATCCGTCAACGGCGTGCTGGTTGCTGCCGTAACTGAACCGTACTTGCGATCAAATGCAGGTCTTAGTTTGGCATAACTCTCTAAAGTGGAATCTTCTCGAATATTATTATCTTTTGCTATCCATGACTTATACGGCTCTGGACACGACGTCATGACTTCACCTTGAATCAGTCCATCAGCCCAAGCCTTTGACGCGAGCGTGTGCGAACGGTGTGCAAGTTCCTCTTGAGCAAGTCGACTTATTGAGTGGCTTTTTGCCATCTGTTCCGCCGTCTGTCCCATACTGATCCCTGTAGAGTATTCTGCAACTGCAGGTGGCACGGGGGCGAGATCTTTCAGAGAGAGCTTACGCAGCAACGCCACTTTTTGTCCCATGGTTTTAGTCTTACTAAGCGCCAGTAATGTCGCTGCTAATTTTTTTGATACGCCAATAGGCAAAACAGAGGAAGAGTCTGCCCCACCAGCAATACCCACATCAATGGTTCCAGACATAATGCTTTCTGCAACATTGGCAGCGGCTTGAAAACTGGTAGCACATGCACGAGTCACACTGTATGCATCCGTGTTAACGTTCATGCCTGTTCCTAACACAATTTCTCGCGCAATATTCGGCGCTTCAGGCATTTGAACCACTTGGCCAAACACCACTTGATCGATAATAGCAGGATCAATATCAAACTGGTTGAGCATCTGGTTGACGACCATATTGCCCATATCTACTGCGGGGGCAGCGCTGAATGCGGTTGACTGTTTAGCAAAAGGGGTTCTTAGCCCAGTGACGATAGCTATTCGCTCCCCTGAACGAGTGGTTAAATCTTGTGGCGTTCTCATCACATCTCCTTATTATTTGACCCACATTCTCGCCGCTCAAAGATAAGCGAAAGAGGTCTGACCTGATCGATTGTAACTGAAATGTTATCAAAATTAAAACTGTTGTTTGAAAAATAGTCTGAGTTCTTCATTAGAACAGTGATCATTTCGACGCAATTTTTAAAGAGTAACGTGTTAATGAGGCTTGCGAGGCGGTAAACTGTATTGCAGATAAAAAAAACCGCACCTCTTTAAGATGCGGTAAATAAGCTGTAATTACTATTAACAAGTGCTGACTGTAGTCAGGGAACTGTAAAAGTGAAACCAAAACACAAGAAGTCAATAAGAGTGCGTTGATATCGCCAGCTTTCATAAGGATGTGCTATCTATCTCAACACTAAGAACTTAACAATCACGTTACGTTTAGCTAGATAACGCAATTATTATAACCTTATTGACATATTCGCTTTTGAACTAGATCAATATTCATGCTGAAACCCAGTTTTAGTGACAAACTAGCTTGATACATTACTGCCTATTTAGGAATGAATGCAATGAGCCCCCTATTCTACTTTACTAAAAAAGATCGAAATAAAAATGCAGATAGTGCGGTCTATAAAAGTATGGACAAACAAAAACGATACGAAGCTCTAGTACGAGCATGGCATAAAGACCTATTCAGGTATGCCTACTGGTTGTGCAAAGATAAAAGCATTGCTGAAGATTTGGTGCAAGAGACCTGTCTTCGTGCATGGCGCTCTTTAGACAGCTTAAAAGATGAGAAATCGGCAAAATCATGGTTAATCACTATTTTACGAAGAGAGAATGCGCGACGCTTTGAGAGAAAACGACTTGAACTGGTCGATATTGACGATCACCATGTCGAGGATAAAAGCCTAAGACACAGTGAAGATGATATTGAAAAGCATTGGTTACACCAGAAAATACTTGCTCTGGAGCCTGAATATCGTGAACCGCTTCTGTTACAGGTTATTGGTGGTTTTAGTGGTGATGAGATCTCTGACATTTTGGGACTCAATCGTAATACGGTAATGACTCGTCTGTTTAGAGCACGTAATCAATTGAAAGAGCAACTGGATAATCAACATAAACTCGAGGGTCAAAACAATGGATGATTTAGAATTCCGTCGTCGAATTTTGGCTAATCCTAGTGATAAAAGCCAAGATATTCATGCTGCCATTGAGAGCAGTCCGTCTAATCGACAGTATGTGGATGAGTTACAACAGCTCGACAGCATGATTGAACAGACTCTAAATATTGAGGTTCCAGACGATCTTGCCGATACCATTCTGTTCCGTCAGGCTGCTGAATCTGAAGAGACAAAAAAATCCCCACGTAATTACCTGGCGATCGCGGCTTCAGTCGCTTTTGTGTGTGGTTTACTGATTGGTCAGCTTAACTGGCGCAGTGTGATCATTCCTGCCGCACATGCCTCTTTAGGTGATACTGCACTGGCTCACGTTGAGAATGAAGCGCCAATGACCCACATTGCTGATGAACAGGTCTCTCTGGTTCAGATTAACCATAAGCTTGCCCCGTTCGGTCAACAATTTTCACATGAACTGCCTGCTCACATCTATTATGTGAATCACTGCAGTTTTGAAGGTGTCGGTGCCGCGCTGCATTTAGTCATGCAGGGTACTTACGATAGAGTCACAGTGTTTGTTGTGCCTCAAAGCAGCGCTAAAGACTACCATTTCGACGACGATCACCTAAAAGGAGAGGTAACTGCCCTCAACTCCGAACATGGAAATGCATCAAGTTTGATAGTGGTAGGTGATAAATCTGAAAATTTAACAATTATCTCGAATCAACTTAAAAACAGCTTAACATTTAAGATTTAACTCATTTACCTTCGGTGGCTAATAACATGTTATTGGCCACCATCTTTCTCTCCAAACTCCTTTTAGTTCAATCATATATTGACTTAAATCAATGATTGATTACCTATTTTTTCGACCATAAAAAAATTATTTATCGAGTATTTACTTTAAATTCAGCGAAGTTCCCTACCATTTATGCAAAGTAGGCGCAAGATCACGATTTTAACTGTTTTTTATGTAGTGGTCGGATTTCTACTCTATGCTCGTTTATATAAAATTCTGGCACAAAAATTACATGTGCTTGATACATGCAGTAATGAAAAACAGGAACCGTTTTTCTAAAATCATTCAGAACATGGAAAAATTATAATTATGAAAAATCAACAACTCTTCAGGAAGACTCTGTTAGCAGCCGCAGTACTGTTAACCACTCAACAAGCTACCGCAGCAGGTTTTCAACTTAATGCACAATCAGCAACCGGCCTAGGTCGCGCTTTCGCTGGTGATGCGGTTATCGCAGACAACGCGTCCGTTATGGCACGTAACCCTGCAGCAATGGCCCTTTTCGACGACGTTTCCATGTCTTTGGGTGTAGTTTCAATTGCTTCAGAAATTGAAGTGAAAGATGCCACTTATTCGAGCTTTAATGGCGCTGGTTATACTGATTATGATTCAAATTACAGTGATGCGGGGGATACCTCTTACGTTCCTAACATCCATGTGATTGTGCCGATCAATGAGCAATTCGCTGTGGGTGTAAACCTTTACTCTAACTTTGGCACCAAAACCGAATTTGATTCTAGCTTTGTCGGTTCTGAGTATGGCGGTCTCACTGATGTGAAGAGCATGAACTTAGGCCTAAGTGGTTCATACCGTATTGATGAGCAGTGGAGCGTCGGTGCAGGTTTAGACATTATCTACGGTACAGGAAAGCTACAACGCACAGTAAGCTCGACTATTCCTGTTCCTGGTGTTGGCGGCGCAACGGCTCTAGATGCTGATGCTGCTGGAATCGCTTTTGGTTTTAACATTGGTACGGTGTATGAACTGAATGAGAACAACCGTTTTGGTCTCTCATACCGCTACAGCCCTGAACTCGAAGCGAAGGGTGATATTGAAAAGCTAGGTGGAGGAACGGTTGAAGATGACACACTGTACATGCCTCTACCAGACATGGCTGAATTTTCTGGATACCACCGCTTAGAAGCGACTAAATTTGCGGTACACTACAGCGTGCAGTGGATTGGTTGGTCATCATTTGACACCTTAGACAGTGATGCACATGGCACCATTAATGAATACAACTGGCAAAATGCCATGCACTTCTCTTTAGGTGGCACCTACTACCTCAACAATGACTGGACTCTGCGCGCCGGTTACATGTATGACACAAGTGCTCAAAATATAACAACGTCTATTTCTGTACCAGATTCAGACCGTCAATGGTTCTCAGGCGGCTTCACCTATCACCTTGATGCTAAATCCAACATCGATTTTGGCGCTACTTATCTTGTAGGTAAAGATGTTACTGTAAATGAAGAAACCGTAAGTTCAGGTACTACGCTTTCTACCATTAACGCTACTACTCACGCCGATGCAATATTGTTAGGTGTGCAGTACAGCCGCAGTTTCTAGTTTCTAGTTTCTAGTTTCTAGTTTCTAGTTTCTAGTTTCTAGTTTCTAGGCAGAACAAAAAAGGTTGACCAAACGGTCAACCTTTTTTATTGCAATCAATTCATGATGACAGATTACAGTGGCATCACTCGATTACGCCCCAACCGCTTAGCGTCATACAGCTGCTGATCCGCCTTCTCAATCAACATATTATAGGTTTGCCCTTTCACCCATTCCGCCACCCCAAATGAGGCTGTCACACTTTCGATTTGCTTACTGCTGCGACGATCTTTAATCGACATCTTCTCAATAGCTCGACGTAAACTGTCAGCGAACTGTCTCGCCATACGCAATGATTTATTAGGTACAATTAAGGCAAACTCTTCGCCACCATACCGGTAAGCGGTAATGCCGTTTTGGCAACTGAGCTGCAAACGCCGTGCTAACGCTTTAATCACCATATCGCCAAACAGATGGCCATACTCATCATTAAAAGATTTGAAGTAGTCTATATCGAGCAGAATCAGACACATTGGCTGCTTGGCCTGACACAAGGCTTCGATATCACGGTCGAAAGCACGTCGGTTGTATAAGCTGGAGAGACTGTCAAACAGCGCATCTTTTTGCACTTCGACTAACTGCTCTTTTAAGTTAGAGATTTCACCTTTGGCATTGTTTAACTGACTGTTTAGAAACTGTGTTGAGTGGCGGATATCACGAGAGTCACTCACCAGCTTGCGTACCACTGACATCACCTCTTCAATACTTAACCCTTCGTCTTCAACGCGAGAAAGACTATCAAAGCTTTTATCTACCATTTCTGTAAACGCAGACGTGTCGGTGATCGTGTCGGTCATAGAGCTGGTGACTTCATTTAGTAGAACATCCACACTGGCACGTAAATCACGCAAACTAGTCTCCTCTTTAGAGGCGATATAGTTGCTATAGAGTTTTTCGCTAGCAACAGGCGGACACAATCCATAACTCTCTAACACTTGATCCATCTCATTGGTCAGTGCAGGAATACTATTATCTACGTAGGTATACCACAGCGCATAATTAGTCGGTGTCGCGGATACCCTATGTTTGATCATCAGCGGCACAGCTTTTTTTAAATTATCCGTCGCTTTTTCAAAATCGTCTCTATTCATTATGATGACTACTGTGTGGTAATTCGCGTTACTGGATAGAGTAAGGTTAGCCCGTTTAACAGCATCTTGCTGTTAATATTGCCAATCTTACCAAATAAATATTCTCTATTATCGTCATTACTCTGCGTCTATCTCATCCATAAAGTCTTCAAGAAACAGCTCATCCTCTAGTGTTTCTTCATCACTGTCGATCTCAGCTTTATAGTCTTGACGTTGCAGGTAGGCACTTCGTGTTAATGCATATGGATCTGGGGAGTTTTCAAGTAATGCCTCTTGTGAGACTAACGCCGCTCTTGACTCCATCCCTTCAAATAACCATTTACCGAAACTAGGAACAAAACCTAAATATGATAGAGGCAGATAGAAACCATCAACAAAATTAGCGGCATCTCGAACCGTAGCAGGGCCGTAAGCAGGTATCATTACATAGGCACCGTGACCCACACCGTGATTACCTAGCGCATCACCAAACTCTTTATTGTCCAGTTTATCGATTTCAGCTGCACTGGCGATATCAATCAACCCCCCGATACCAAAAACCGTATTAATCCAAAAACGATTAAAATGCATCAAGGCTTTATCGCCATTGCCCATGATGGCATTGTTTATCACACTAGAGGGTTCATCAAGATTGGCTAAGAAATTGGATATTCCTTTGCGAATTGGAGAAGGTATATAGGTCACATAACCCACCGATACGGGTCTCGCTACATACGGGTCTAAGATGTCGTAGTTAACATCCCACATCCAGCGATTAAAACCTTCAATCGGGTCATTGGCATTACCCTCTTGATCGGCAGTAGCGTCCACTTCCGTGTAATCGACATTTTTAGGACCAGTGACCGCATGTAATTCAGCGTCTTGGGTTTGTGCACAACCCGATAATCCAACAATGATCAGCATAACCAGGCCAAACAACTTTCTCACACTTTATCCCTAAAATGACAAATCCAATACACTAGACAATAATTATAGCGAGGAATAGCGTGAGATCATATGCTAAATCGATGATTGATCGAACTTGATTAGAGAGAAAATGGGTCAGCAGTGCTGACCCATCCTTATTTCAAGCTGAATGCCGCTTAGTATTGCTGGTTAATCACTACGGTGACTGGCTCACCCATCGTCACGGCTTCACTTTCACCATACCAATCACCCTCTCGGGTAGAAACATTTCCGTCTGCATCAATACGTGCGCGGATCATCAACTCAGATAATGACGTCAACTTACGCTCAGGCATCATGCTATTGCTGTCATCCAGCGTGACGGTAAGTGGGAACTGACCGATTGGCAAACGAACTGCAGCGACTGGCATTCTAGCGCCATCGGCACTGTGAACCGACACAATCACTACCCCTTGCTTAGGAAGTTGTACCGCCTCTGATAAGGCAATTGTCACTGCAACACTTTTACCCGCCACCGCTTTTTCAGGGTTCATGCGAGACATTGCTCTTTCAATGCTGCGATTTAGCATCTCATAGCGGTTGTCATCGGGCCCGATCGCTTTTTGCATGGTGCTCCAAGCGACAATCGCTCCCTTGTAATCACCACGTTCAAAAGAGTCAAAGGCCAGCAGTGATAACGCGCGTAGATTAGTACGATCTTTTGCAACGACCACACGTAGCATCTTACGGGCTTTATCCGCTTGATCATCATCACCGCTTAGCATCATCGCTTGCGCATAACCTAACTGAATATCAGGGTTACCTGGTTCAAGACGGTACGCTTTCTCCATCGCACCGGAAGCCGTTTCAGCATCACGGTTAGCCATACCGATACGGCCTAACAGTAACCAGCCCATCGCATCGTTAGGTTCATGGTGCAGCTTAGTACGTAAGGATAAGATGATTTCCACCATCTCTTGTTCCGTTAACTCAACACCTTCAGGAGCCATCAACTTTTGTGATAGTGCCGGAAGACGCTGCGCCACATCTTGCCACTGTTCGACTTTATCCAAGTTACCGAATTTGAAGTAGAATGCATAAGTGATAGCGATGAACACAACCAGTGCAGGAGCAATGAAAGCTTTTGCACTGCTGGTATCTTTAGCCGTTGATTTCTCTTGCGGAATATCATCAAGTAGCGACTGTTTTAGCTCTTTAATCATCTCATCTTGATTGCTCACTAAGCCTTCTGATGACTCCTCTTCTAATTCAGCCAAACGGTCTTTATAGAAAGCCTTGTTGAGCTGATCACGTTGAGCATCTTCATCAGTCAGTTTAGCTTGCCACAATGGCACAATAATTATCACTGCACCAATGGCAATTAACACTAGGGTAGAGACCCAAAATAACATCATTTTTTCACCTGCTTAGTGTCTAAGTCTTGTTGACTTGTGGCACTTTCATCTGAATCTGAAAGCAACGAGTTTAATCGTTCCTCTTGATCCTTGTCCCACTCATCTGACGCTGGATTTTTACGTTTTTTACTGTTATTACGGCTGCGTATAACAATAAAACCAGCCCCTAACGCCAATACACTAAATGGACCAAGCCATAAAATTGAAGTCGCCAGAGTCATCGGTGGATCATAGGTGACAAAGTTGCCATAACGAGCAACCATATAATCAATAATCTGTTGCTCTGATTTTCCCTCTTTGGTCATCTCATACACTTTCTGTCGAAGGTCTTGAGCTAAGCCAGCGTTGGAATCGGCAATGGTGTTGTTTTGGCATTTAGGGCAACGTAAGGTGTTACTCAGAGATTTAAATTGCTCCTCTTGCTCGGCGGAATCAAACGTATGGACGTCAATAGCGGCATACGCCGTGACTGAGAAAAATAGGCAGCTGATAGCTAAAATAGCGAGTTTTTTCATTATTTTGCCTCCGCTAGCATTTTGTCATACATAGGTTTTAAAACGTCATTCCAATTGGCATCATTTACATCACCCACGTGGCGATATTGAATGATTCCTTCAGCGTCGATCAAGTAGGTTTCCGGTGCGCCATAGACACCCAGATCCAAACCCAGCATCCCATCACCATCAAATAGGCTGATCATATAAGGGTTACCTAGCTCTGTTAACCAACCATTGGCTTTATCGCGCTCATCTTTATAGTTAAGACCGATAATTTTGACACCCTGCTTGGCTAAGGTATTCAAATATTGGTGCTCTGCATAACAGGTTGGACACCAAGTCGCCCACACATTGAGTAGTAGAGGTTCACCTTTGAAAATCGCTTGATCGTGCAACAGGCCTGGTTGTTCTAAATCTTCCAACTTAAACTCAGGCACTGGCTGACCGACCAGTACCGACTCAAGCTTTGTCGGATCATCTCCGTCAGAGTTGCGACTTAACTGAGTACCAAACACCACCACTAACGCGATGAACAGCAACAGAGGAGCAAAAAGAATACTTTTATTCATGACTACACCTCCTGCTTATTTCGGTTTTTGAAACGGTAGCGCTTATCTGATATTGCTAATGCTGCTGCAAGAGCCATAAAGATTGAGCCAGCCCAAATCCAACGTATAAATGGTTTGTAGTAGATACGCACCGCCCATGACACGTTATCATCAAGACGTTCACCCATAGCAACATAGAGATCACGGGTAAAACCGCGATCAATCGCCGCTTCTGTCATCATTGATCGTGCTGTGGTATAAAAACGTTTTTCAGCGTGCAGATTATTGATGAACTTGCCATCTTTGGTAATCTCGAAATCCGCAATGTAACCATCATAGTTAGGACCATCTTTATCGCGAAGACCATAGAAGTTGAAAGTATAACCCTCTACCACAATGCTCTCACCGGGTGCTAAACGTACATCTTTTTCAATGCTGTAGTTTTGCACCATAGCGATACCGATGACCGTCACAGCTAAACCAACATGACCAAGTACCATCGCCCAGTGACTACGTCCTAATTTCTTAAGACCGGTTTTTAGATCGTGACGATGAGTGGCTCGTTCATAAATTTCAAAACCGTGCAGAATGATAATCCATAAAGACATCATCCAACCTAACATCGCCATCCAATGGAAAGTGGTTGCTAACAGCAGCACCATCACAGCACTCAACGGCACCGTGATCACAGCCGTTATCGCCATTCTCTTACTGATATTAGCAATGCTATCGCGTTTCCAACGGATAAGAGGACCAATACCTAGTAGGAAAGCAAATGGGATCATCAACCAAGCGAACAAGGTGTTAAAGAACGGGGCACCAATGGATACCGAACCTAATCCTAACTGCTTATGGACTAACGGCAGCAAAGTACCAATTAACACCACCATTAACGCGGTAATTAATAGGATATTATTGGCCAGCAGTATGTTTTCGCGAGAGAACAGACTGAAGTTTCCACGGGTTCGAACTTTGGAACTTCGTAGCGCGTATAACAGCAACGATCCGCCAATCACTACCACCAAGAAACCTAGGATAAACATTCCGCGTGCAGGATCAGAGGCGAAGGCATGCACCGAAACCAAAATACCCGAACGGACTAAAAAGGTACCCAGCAGACTGAGTGAGAAAGCACTAATTGCCAACAACACTGTCCACGCTTTAAAGGTGCCACGCTTTTCGGTCACTGCCAGAGAGTGAATCAATGCCGTACCTGCCAACCAAGGCATAAATGACGCATTTTCAACAGGATCCCAGAACCACCAACCGCCCCAGCCAAGTTCGTAATAGGCCCACCATGAACCAAGCGCAATACCTACTGTCAGGAACAGCCAAGCAGCAAGTGTCCAAGGACGAGACCAGCGAGCCCAAGCGGTATCAAGATTACCTGACATCAATGAGGCAATCGCAAATGAGAAGGCGACGGAGAAACCCACGTATCCCATATAGAGAAGAGGAGGATGAACAATCAGACCCGGATCTTGCAACAGTGGATTAAGGTCGCGTCCATCAATTGGAAACATAGGCAAGGTTCGTAAAAACGGATTAGAGGTGACGATAATAAACAGCAAAAATCCGACGGTGATCAAACCCATAATGGCTAACACACGTGCAATAGACTCTTGTGGCATGCCGCGACTTAAACCGGCAACCGCCACCGTCCAACCCGCTTGGATCAGAACCCAAAGTAACAATGAACCTTCGTGAGCACCCCACACTGCCGTTAATCGGTAATACCAAGGCAGCAGACTGTTTGAGTTACTGGCCACATACTTCAAGGTAAAGTCATTGGTGTAAAATGACCACATTAAAATGACAAAAGAGACCGCAATTAATGAGAACATTCCCCATGAGAGCGGTCTAGCACTCTGCATCATCGCAACGTTACCTTTATAGGCTCCGTACAATGGGAAGAAGCTCAATAATACCGCTAACCCGAGCGAGGCGATCAGCGCAAAGTGACCCAGTTCAGCAATCATTGCACACTTCCTTCCGTCTGTTGATCGGTATACTTGAGTGGCTCATGCGTTTTTTTCATCGCTTCTGCAATCTCAGGAGGCATATACTCTTCATCATGTTTCGCTAACACTTCGTGGGCTTCAACCGTCGTGGCATTCACCAGTACGCCTTGAGCGACAATGCCTTGTCCTTCACGGAATAGATCCGGAAGAATACCATCATAGGTGACCGTAACTTGAGGGCCAACATCCGCCACTTTAAAACTAATGCGTAGAGAGTCACTATCACGTTTAACAGAATCAACCACCACCATGCCACCAATTCTCAAGCGCTGGCCCACTTCAGGCTTAGTGCCATCTGGTTTGCCATGAACTAACTCAGTTGGGGTATAAAAAAGATCCATATTTTGATTAAGTGCATAGAGCATCAAACCTATGGTCGCACTGATACCGATAACTAAAGCTAGGATCAACCCTAAACGTTTTTTGCGTCTTGGATTCATAATGTGTTCTCCAAATTTTGTGCGTCTTGAATGCGTTTTTCTCGAGCTATTTTTTGTGAAATCTCTTTTAAAAGACGATTTTTAGTGAGAAGACTACTGACTAAAATCCAAAGCAGCGCGAGTGCGGTAGCGCCAAAAGCCCCCCATACATAGAGTGCATATCCCCCCATCGCAAAGAAGTCACTTAAGGTATCAAAGTGCATATTCATCCGTTTTTCCTCACAAGATCTCTAACCCAAGGTCTGTGTCCTTCACGTTGTAAAATTTCATTTTTAAAACGTATAAGAGTCACGGTGGTAAAAAAGGTTCCAAAGCCAAGCATATTGATTAATAGAGGCCACAGCATTTCAGGTGCAATTGAGGGCTTATCAAACTTGGTAATTGTCGCGCCCTGATGCAGAGTATTCCACCACTCAACTGAGTAATGAATGATTGGTAAATTAATCACACCCACGATTGCAAGGATTCCAGCCGCTTTTGCCGCTGTTTTTTGATCATCAAATGCACTGTAGAGTGCGATAACACCTAAATATAAGAAAAGTAAAATCAGTTCAGAGGTCAAGCGAGCATCCCATACCCACCAAGCGCCCCACATTGGTTTTCCCCATACCGCGCCGGTTAGCAGAGCGATAAACGTGAACACCGCTCCAATCGGTGCCATAGCCGCAGCGGCCATATCCGATAACTTTAACTGCCAGACTAAACCAATAAATGCGGCTATCGCCATGGAGAGGTAAGCCCCCATTGACAGGGCAGCCGCTGGCACATGGATATAGATGATCCTGAAACTGTCTCCTTGCTGATAATCAGAAGGCGCAAAGGCTAAGCCCCATACCGTGCCTACGACAAGGCAGATCAGAGACGTAACAGCAAACCAAGGCAGCAAGGTACTGCAAAGTTTATAGGTTTTTTCCGGTTTTGCGTAAGGATGAAGCCACTTCCACATGCGTATTCTCACTTGTTCACTGTAAAAATAAAAATAGTAAATCGATGTACGTTGTTAGTTAACACTTACTCTGAGTGCTGCACTCACTGCAAAAGGCGTTAAAGTTGCTGACCCCATTAACATCGCGGCTAACAGAGCAAGTTGGCCATTATATGCCATGCCTAAACTGCCTGCATCAATCGCTGACGTAGCAAAAATTAGAACCGGGATATAGAGCGGCAAAATAAGAAGACTAAGCAAGACTCCCCCTTTACGCAGCCCAACAGTTAAACCCACCCCAATTGCACCAAGAAAACTCAGCGTTGGGGTGCCCAGCAATAGGGTTAATACAATCACTTTGTAGGTTGGCCAATCTAACGAGAGTAAAATCGCCAATAACGGACTAATAATCAATAGAGGCAGACCCGTTAATAACCAATGTGCAACAATCTTGGCTAATACCAGTACTGATAACGGGCTTGGCATCAGCATCATCTGTTCTAATGAGCCATCAGCAAAATCATCTCGGAAAAGTCGCTCTAGTGAGAGCAGCGCAGATAGCAGCGCGGCCACCCAAATGATTCCAGGGGCAATTCTGGCCAGCAAATTCGGCTCAGGCCCAATGCTGAGAGGAAAAAGCGTGATCACGATGATAAAAAACCAAAGAGGGTTTAATATGTCTGCTTGACGACGAAATGCAATCAGTAACTCGCGTCGAACGACTTGATAAAATGCGTTAACCATCTATTCACCCAACCGAATTTTTCGTAAATTATCGCTGTCAGAAAACATATCTTGGTGAGTGGTTAATAGCACCATTCCGCCACGTTTTGCGTGCTCACTAAAGAGGGCTTCCAATACTTTCACACCCTGCTTATCAATCGCAGTAAGTGGCTCATCGAGTACCCAAAGCTTATGTTGACTGATCCACAATCTCGCTAAAGCCACACGTCGTTGTTGGCCAGCTGATAACTGCCCTGCTGGTACATCCTCACGACCCGCTAAGCCCACCTTTGTTAAGGCGTCCCATAAAATTCCGTGATCAGATTGGCCGTGCATAGATTGATAAAAGGCGAGGTTTTCAAAAGCCGTTAGTTCTTTTTTTACGCCGGTGTTATGACCCAAAAAAAGCAATTCGCTATGAAACTCTTCTCTGGCTGAGTGAACGGCTTCGTCTCGCCAGAACACTTCCCCTGCGTCAGCATCGCCTAAACCGGCAATAATACGTAAAAGAGTGGTTTTTCCAGCACCATTTCGACCTTCAATTTGAACTAACTCACCAGCAACAATGGTGAAGTTTAAGTGTTCAAAAAGAACACGTTCATCTCGAACACAGTGCAGATCACGAATTTCCAGCATAGAAAAGAGTACTTCCTGTAAATAGTGTCGATATTCTAGCACAACAGAAATAGATAAAGTTAGATATAGAACAAGTTAGACAGGCGATTAAAGTAAACAAATGTGTCGTTTATTGAGCTAACTATTATTTTTATAAGATTTTAAGAAAAGCCAGTAAAAACAACTACCTCCTTAGGGTTACAGCGGGCATAAAAAAGCCCTTATGATGATGATCATAAGGGCTTAATAATCTCTCTTACTCTACAGGATAGCGACTAGCGAACTTTCTTGTCTGGCCTTAAAGGAGGCATCGACTCTTTGCCAGTTAATTTACTCTGCAAAGACATCATAAGCTCAGCTTCAGCTTTTGGAAGCTCACACTCTTCCATTAACTCATTGATTCCTGCACCAAGCTTAACGAGCTTATTGGCACGTGAATAGAGACGACTATCCGCATCTGAGAACTCCAGCTCTGAAATTCGGTCTGCTGTATTCTGTTGTAGCTCGTTAACATCGACCAATCTATGACCCATGTTGATTGAAGCGGTTCGTAGCTCGACGAACTGTTTTTTTAAACTATTGTGCGACTTAGTGACAGAAGTCAGCTGAGCGTTAACTTCAGTTAAACTGGTCTCAAGTTTTTTTCGCTGATTCAGTAGTATGATCAGGATGACAACGCACAAGCACACTGCGCCAATAGCAAGGAACAGTGGCAGTTGTTTAAAAAGTTCTTCAGTCATTACATATGAGCCATATCATCCCATTCGTCTTCGGATAGGAGTTTGTTAAGGTCAACTAATATCAACAACTTGCCTTCTCTATTGCTAACACCTTGAATGAACTTAGAACTCTCATCGGTACCAACACTTGGCGTTGTATCAATCTCTGAAGCACGTAAATATACCACTTCAGCTACACTGTCAACTAGGATACCAATTACTTGTCGCTCTGATTCAATAACAATAATTCTTGTATTATCAGTTGTTTCACCCTGAACCAAACCAAAACGAGAGCGAGTATCGATAACGGTAACGACATTACCACGTAAATTGATAATTCCGATCACATAATCCGGAGCACCAGGTACAGGGGCGATCTCTGAATAACGCAACACTTCACGTACTTGCATTACATTGATGCCGTATGTCTCCTCTTCCAGCTGGAAAGTCACCCACTGAAGGACTTCGTCGTTATTTTGGTCTTTACGTACTTCTATTTCATTAGTCTGAGACATTTTTTATCCTTTTTGCTCGCAATCCATACCTTTAATGTCCAAACCGGCATTAAGCATGGCAACAAGAGCCTCAACATGGATTAAGGCACACATTTTTTCTTTAACCATTCCAGCAAGCCACGGTCTTTTTCCCGCTGTTTCTCGCCATCGAATTTGTTCGTTTGTTATCGATTCGGTACCAACAAGTTGATTACATGCAAGTCCCCAATTACTGTCACCAAGCAGTACTATATAACGGTACTCCTCTTGATATTTTTCATCATTCAGTTTTTCTGGCATCACCCATTTTGCGGTATCAACGACATGATATTTGTTCTCATTTGCCGTTTGCATACCCAAATACCAAGTGGGTCTGCCGATTAAATGATTGAGCTCTGTTTTTTCATGAATACCGCCCAACTCAGCAAGTTGCACCGCAAACGTCATTCCATTCACAATAAAGAACAGCAGCTGAAATTCATCACCCACCTCAGTCTGTTCCCACTCTAATGGGCTATCCGTCAGAGTCTCTAACTCGGGCTCAACGTGAAGTTCAACCTCGGTTTCGATAACACCTTTAGCGATTATCTCGACCTGCTCTTCAACTTGCACTAAAGCTTCCGGTGGGCTCTCTACAACCCACTCTTGAATCTCTTCAACCTCTTGGGTTAGCTCAACCTTATCAATACTCGCTTCTGATAACTCTATCACTTCAATTTTAGCAGTGGTTTCATTATCTTGCTGTGTATTCGGCTCCACATTTTTAAGTTGGTTTAATAACTGTTGGACATTTTTTAATTCTGGTGCTTCTGAAAAAACAGTCCCTTTTGGCGTTTCAGCAATCGACTTAACGAGAGGTTGACTCTGAACTGTCGGCTCTGCAATAGGGTCTTCAACTCTTTCAGTAACATGAGTAGGTTCGAGATCACTCAATGGCTCAGGAGTCTCAACAACGCCTTCATCAAATAGTGATAAAAAATAGCTATCGAGGGCTTGTTCACCGGACATTCTTTCACTATTCATCATCAAGTTCTGACCTCAATAGATAAGCTAATAGTGACTGATAGGCAATTACACCGCGGCTCTTTGCCGAACAATATGAGGGTGGCATTCGTTTCAAACTGGCATCTCGGAATTTGGTATCAATGGGTATAGCTGATGGCCACACATAATCTTTAAATCTCACTTTCAACTCTTGCAGTGTTGTCAATGAGGCACGAGTACGTTTGTCATACATGGTTGGTACTACGGTCACTGAGAATGAGTGTGGCTTTGATTTTTTCATGATTTTCAAAGTACGCATCATTCGTTCTAGCCCTTTCATGGCTAGGAATTCAGTTTGTACCGGGATCAACACCCGAGTACTTGCCGCTAAGGCATTGACCATCATTACCCCTAAAATTGGAGGGCAATCAATTAGAGCATAATCGTACTCATCTTCTAACGCGTCAATCGCTCGCTTAAGTACCAGTCCCATACCATTTCGATTGCCCATCACACGATCAAGCGTCGCCAATGACATGTGAGCAGGAATAATATCTAAATCGGCAAAATCTGTTTTACAGATCAACGATTGGACACTGCTTTTATCAATCTCATTTTGTTGAAAAACATCGAACAAGCTGATTTTTACTTCATCGGCATCAAAACCTAGATACGTGGTTAAAGAGGCATGCGGATCGGTATCGATCAACAATACGCGATGTCCTTTCTCCTTAAGTAAGCCGGCAAGGGTGATGGTTGTGGTTGTTTTACCTACTCCACCCTTCTGATTGGCAACGCTCCAGATTATCAATGCTAAATCCCCTATTTGAGCCCAACTTCCACCAGCATCCGCTCTGCGACTCTTTCAAGTGGCAAGTCTTCGCTTGAGATACCGGCTTTGGCGACAGCTTGAGGCATGCCGTAAACCACACAGCTCTGCTCATCTTGCGCCCAAATCGTAGCACCAGCGCTTTTCAGCATTCGAGAGCCTTCTCGACCGTCAGCACCCATGCCCGTTAAAATCATGGATAGTACTTGGTTCTTATAAACCTTGGCAGCCGAGCCAAAAGTAACATCCACACAAGGCTTATAATTCATTCGCTCACCGCCATCGATAATCTTTAGACGAGCACTTCCTGGCCGCCCATCTATCATCATCTGCATGCCACCAGGTGCTAAATAGGCACAACCGGGTTTGAGCATGTCACCATCTTCAGCTTCTTTCACTTTGATTTTACATAGGTTATTCAAGCGAGCAGCAAAAGCAGCAGTAAACGTTGCTGGCATATGCTGTATTAACACAATGGGGTGCGGATAGTTAGCTGGAATCTCCGTTAAAATCTTCTGCAGTGCCACCGGCCCCCCTGTTGAGGTCCCGATAGCAGTCAGCTGATACTTCTTACCCGAAGAGCGAAATTTTGCTTTCTTAGTCAACACTTCGGGTTTAGAAACGACAGGACTGCTGGTTCTTTCAGGTGTAGTGCGCGACAGTGTAGTGCTAGTGGCTGTTGCACTCGACACAGGTGTACGAGTCGCCATGCGCATTGAGGATTTTTTTCGGGCAATCTCTTTAACTCGCTTCTGCAGAAGTGAGACCGCTTCATCACGATTTCGCGCGATATCTTCAAATTTTTTCGGTAAAAAATCCAATGCTCCCGCATCTAACGCATCTAATGTGGCTTTCGCGCCATCATGCGTTAATGAAGAGAACATTAGGATAGGAACCGGTGAGGCTTTCATTATCTCACGGACAGCCGTAATACCATCCATTACCGGCATCTCAATGTCCATGGTAATGACATCAGGCCTTATTGATTTGGCTTTTTCAACCGCTTCCCTTCCGTTAACTGCAACATCAATAACTTCCAGCATTGGGTCAGCGTTTATAATCTCACTGACACGACGTCTGAAAAAGCTTGAATCATCAACTACCAATACTTTTAAGGCCATGTGTTCCCTTTATCTAACCTCTGTTAGCATATTGTTTAAGCAAATTAGGTACATCAAGAATCAATGCAATATGACCATCGCTGGTAATGGTTGCTCCAGCCATACCTGGGGTGCCTTTTAACAATTCATCTAACGGTTTAATTACCACTTCTTCTTGTCCAATAAGAGTATCCACAACGAATCCAACGCGTTGACCGCCTAATTGCACAATAACGACGTGACCATGACCCGGTGTTTGATTTGCTAGATTTGGATCTCTCGCTAACCAATTCTGTAGATAGAACAGAGGTATCGACTTCTCACGGACGATGATGGTCAATTGGCCATCCACCGTATTAGTCTTAGAGAGATCTAAATGGAATATTTCGTTAACACTGGCTAATGGCAAAGCAAAAGGCTGATCAGCAACACCGACCATTAAGGTTGGCAGAATCGCCAGCGTCAATGGTACTTTGATGATGATTTTGGTCCCTTTACCCATTTCTGAGTCAATATCAATGCTACCGTTTAGTTGGTTAATGGCCGTTTTTACTACGTCCATTCCTACCCCACGACCCGAAATATCAGAGATCTTCTCTTTGGTCGAAAATCCAGGGGCAAAAATCAAGTTATAACACTCTTTATTGGATAGGCGAGAGGCTGCATCGTCATCCATTAGACCACGTTTCACCGCAATACCGCGTAATACATCGGCATCCATACCACCACCATCATCAATGATGCTAAGCTCAATATGGTCCCCTTCTTGAGAGGCAGACAAAATCACTTTACCCGTACGATTTTTGCCGGTTTTAACACGGTCGTCAGGCATCTCAATACCGTGATCAACAGAGTTTCTCACCAAGTGAATCAGTGGATCAGCAAGTGCTTCAACTAAGTTTTTATCTAAATCCGTCTCTTCACCGCGCATCTCAAGAACAATGTCTTTATTAAGACTACGGGCTAAATCACGTACCACTCGAGGGAATCGACCAAATACTTTTTTGATTGGCTGCATTCGGGTCTTCATGACTGCACCCTGAATATCTGCAGTAACAACATCTAAATTGGAAACCGCTTTAGACATCTCTTCATCATTACTGTTTAAGCCTAAGCTCACTAGTCGGTTTCGCACTAACACTAATTCACCAACCATGTTCATAATGGTATCGAGTGTTGACGTATCTACACGCACCGTGGTTTCTACTTGAGGTTTATTGGCCGCCTTTGCTGGTGCCGCTTTTGCCGCAGGTTTTTCTGGTGGTTTAGCGGCTGGTTTTGGTGCAGCTGCAGGTTTAGCCGCCTTCGGTGGTTGTGGTGCTTTTTCAGGGGCAGCAGGTGTTGGTGTCGCTGACGCCTTTAGTGGCCCTTTACCACTGCCATGTAATTCATCAAGCAGATTTTCAAATTCGTCATCAGTAATCATTTCTGAATTCGATGCCGCTGGTTTTTCAACAGGTTTATTAGCGGGTTTCTCACTGCTGCTCTTATTAGGCGATTTGCCTGAACCGTGCAACTCATCGAGAAGACGTTCAAATTCATCATCAGTGATATCGCCATCAGCGGCCGGAGCTGCTGTTGGCGTACTCTTTGCTTCAGCGGGTGCACTCACACCTGGACCTGAACCTTTACCATGGAGCTCATCTAAAAGGCGTTCAAACTCATCATCACTGATATCATCTATAGACTCATTTTCACTCCCTTTCGCCGCCTCAACCACAGGTTCTGGTTCTGGTTCCGGTTCCGGCTCAGCAGCTACCTGTTCGTCTTCAGATTCTGGTTTGCTTAATCTGTGCAGCTCATCGAGGATTCTCTGTTCTGCAGCCACCATCGGCTCACCATCTTTGACCGCTGAAAACATAACGTTTACGGTATCGAGGGCTTCTAAGATAATGTCCATCAATTCAGCGTTTACTTTACGCTTACCCGTTCTAAGAATATCAAAGACATTCTCAGCACCATGACAGGCATCCACTAGCTCTGTAAGTGATAGAAATCCAGCACCACCTTTGACGGTATGGAAACCACGGAAAATTGCATTAAGAAGCTCCCCATCATCAGGGCTCTGCTCTAATTCAACTAACTGTTCGGACAATAATTCAAGAATCTCTCCGGCTTCTACCAAAAAGTCTTGGAGGATCTCTTCATCTACATCAAAGCTCATGTTTATCCCTTAGAAACCAAGACTAGACAGTAAATCATCAACATCATCTTGAGAAGAGACTGCGTCTGCACGCTCTTCCGTATCCATGATTGGCCCTTCGGCTTCTATTGATGGTTTTTTCTCTGTATTGGTTTGGCTATTGTTTTGTTCTATACCAAAGGCTGTAATGATCTCTACTAGCCTCTCCTCAACTTCTCGCACTAACGTAATGACTCGTTTGATAATTTGACCCGTAAGATCTTGGAAATCTTGAGCCATCAAAATGTCGGTTAGTTCACCACGTAATTCAGTACTGTTACCTTCAACTTGAGTCAGCAATTGATCAATGTTGTGGCAGAGTGATTTAAACTCAGAGATGTCAATGCGACCTCTCATCAAGTTATTCCATTGAGGTCTAACTTCAAGAAGCCCTTCATGCAAACTGTCGGCAATTGGTAAAGATCGCTCTACCGCATCCATAGTTTTATTTGCAGCTAACTCTGTTTTGTCGATCACATACTGAAGACGATCTCTTGCATCTGGAATTTCATCATTAGCAAGCGTTGAGATACGCTCATCGCCGGAGAAACTCGCCAGTGCATCATGGAGATCTCGTGTAAGCTCTCCAATCTCGTGAAATAGTGGTTCATTGCTTAACGAATTAGGTTCAGGATTGGATTGCTCCACTCCCATAGCAATACTGTTCACTAAATCATCAGCACTAGTCTGATCACCCGCTTCAAGAAATGCTACCAACGCGTTGGCTTGCTCTAATGAAATCATGCAAATATCACCTTAACTGCTTATGTAACGTTTATAGACGCTCGAATATCTTGTCTAATTTTTCTTTTAAAGTTACAGCAGTAAACGGCTTAACAATGTAACCATTTACACCCGCTTGAGCGGCTTCAATGATCTGCTCTCGCTTCGCTTCAGCAGTAATCATTAAAACAGGTAAGTGTTTTAAGGAGTCATCTGCTCTGATGGTTTTAAGAAGGTCGATACCTTGCATGCCTGGCATGTTCCAGTCAGTAACAACAAACTCAATATGGCCTTTTTTGAGAATTGGCAATGCTGTCAATCCGTCATCGGCTTCTTGAGTGTTATTAAATCCAAGGTCTCGTAATAAGTTCTTTACGATACGACGCATCGTTGAGAAATCATCAACAATAAGGATTTTCATGTCTTTATTCAAAGCTGCCTCCATTGAGGTCAAATATTGGTATTGAAATTAATTATCTGCAGTCCAAGCGGTTAACTTGGATCGTAGACGTTGAGTAGATTGACTCAATATTTGGCATACACGTGATTCACTGACACCTAATACAGCCCCAATTTCTTTTAAGTTAAGTTCTTCATCGTAGTAAAGCGATAATACTAACGCTTCTCTTTCAGGTAGCGTTTTGATCGCTGCCACTAATGACTCTTTAAAGCTTCCTTCAGCCACCCCTTGAAAAGGCAAATTTTGTGATGACATTTCATCGGTAGTAATGGTGTCTTCAGAGACACCTAAATCTTCTATACCGACCAGTCGACCACAGCTCACATCATTCAATATGTGATGATACTGTTCAAGACTCATTTCAAGGTGCTTAGCAATCTCTTTATCGGTAGGATCACGAGATAGTTGAGCTTCAAGCTCTCGTATCGCTCCAGACACCAATCGACTATTTTTATGTACCGAGCGAGGAACCCAGTCCCCTCTACGCATTTCATCCAGCATGGAGCCGCGAATTCTTATCCCAGCGAAAGTTTCAAAACTCGCACCTTTAGTGGCGTCAAAATTCTGCTGAGCTTCGAGTAAACCTATCATTCCAGATTGAATGAGGTCTTCAATCAGCACATTTGGTGGAAGTCTTCCAGCCAAATGATGGGCAATGCGTTTAACCAAGTTAGAGTGCTTTTCTATAAAAAGCCTCTGAGTGTCTCTGTTCGATACTTGATCATACGTTAACGGTTTATTCACCAAACCTTTCCCCTAATTTTTCATCTCGAAGCAGCAGCCGCTCTACGAAAAATTCTAAGTGTCCACCTGGTTTTCGTGGTACTGGCCACGTTAGTGCTTTATTTGCCAATGAGCTTATTGCTAATGCAGCAGGAGAGCGTGGGTAAGCATCCACGACAATCTTTTGTCTTTTTACTGACTGCCGTACTTTGTCGTCCATTGGAATACAGGCAACTAACTCCATATTGGCATTTAAAAATCTATCTGTTACTAAGGTTAGCTTACCGAACAGTTCTCTGCCTTCGCGGTAACTTCTTACCATATTGGCGACAATTTTAAAGCGAGAGACTTGATGCTCTTTATTTAAAATTTTAATCAATGCATACGCATCAGTAATGGATGTGGGTTCATCACACACCACGACAATGACATCTTGGGCAGCACGGGCAAAACTTGTCACCATATTGGAGATACCTGCCGCGGTATCAATCAATAAAACATCGATTTCATCTTCAAGGCTACTGAAGGCTCTAATCAACCCCGCATGTTGGATTGGACTCAATTCTGCCATTGAACCTGTTCCTGATGATGCTGGGATAATCTTAATCCCGTGCGGACCTTCAGTAATTGTATCTTTTAATTCACACTCGCCAGCTAGCAAGTGACTCAAATTATATTTTGGACGAACTCCTAACATGACATCAATATTGGCAAGTCCTAGATCGGCATCCATGATCATTACTTTCTTGCCTTGTTTGGCCATAGCAACGGCCAAACCAATAGTCACATTCGTTTTGCCTACACCACCTTTACCACCTGTGACAGTCACCACCTTCGTTAGCGTCGGTTGTGTCATGCGGCGAAGACCACTAGCCTGATCTTGTACTATTTCGTTAATCATATTTTTCTGCCGATGGTGAATTATCAATATCTATGTCAGTACTCCAAAAGTGTGGCTCATTTTGTGTTGCTTTTTTTAACAACTTGTTGGCTTGAGCGACTAAATATTTTGGTTGAGCCAAAACGATATCTTCAGGAACTCGTTGCCCATTAGCAAGATAAGCTATTGGTAACGAATTTTGGACTATGACGCTAATTAACTCGCCTAAACTTAGAGATTCGTCAAGTTTGGTTAAAATGCAACCAGATAATGGTATCCGTTTAAAATGATCTACTGTCTCTTGCAGTACTTTCAGCTGACAAGTCGATGGTAGAACTAGATAGCTTTTAATCTTTAAAGAGTTATTTAACATCAATGTATCAAGCTGCTCTGAAAGTCGAATGTCTCGCTGCCCAATCCCTGCGGTATCAACCAATACCAGCTTCCTATTTCTTAACTGATAGATTACATCGGCAAGTTCATCCGCATCTTTAGCAATTCTTACTGGACAACCTAAAATTCTACCATAAATAGCAAGTTGCTCACTGGCGCCAATACGAAAAGTGTCGGTGGTGACCAGTGCGACTTGATCAGGTCCAAAATCCATCGCCGCTCTAGCAGCAAGTTTCGCTATGGTGGTGGTTTTCCCCACACCAGTCGGCCCTAAGAGCGCAACAACCCCCCCTTTTTGTAGTAGGTCGTCTTTGGTGGTGGATATTTGATCCGCTAATAGATTGAGCAGTGCAGACCACGCTTCGGGGCCAGATAGCTCTTCAGGAATGTAACAAGCCAGTTGGTCTGCAAGCTCTTCTGAGATACCCATTTTTTTCAAACGGCTAATCAGCATCGCTCTCAGTGGCTCACGGCGTTCAACTTCTTGCCACATTAACCCTGATACTTGATGTTCTAACAGACGCCTTATTGATGTCATCTCAGCACGCATCTTCTCAAGATCATCACTCTCTTGCTGATGCGCCCCATTATCATGGCGTTCAAAACGTGATGGATCCAGTTTCGGTCTCTGTCGCTCATGCTGCTGACTCTGCTGACGATCATGTTTCATCAATGCGCTTAAGGTCGGGTTTTGTGATGCGGCTTGACTGATGTTGGCGGTGTCGCTGTATGAGTTCATGCCACTGTGTTGATACTTTGACTGACGCTTCAATAACGCAGTCAGTGAGTCCTCTTCACGCTCTTCATTAGCATGATGCTGTGATTGCGCGCCTGGCTCTGATGGCGGGGTGCCATTACCATACTGTTTTAGCATATTGGCAAAACGTCGCGTCATTGATCCGCTTTGATTATTGCCTGCGCCATTAATGCTAACTCGATCGTTATCGATTGAGCGTTCATGAGGTACGGTATGGCGGCCAGTCATCGAACCTGAAGGTTGATGCTCAGGATCAATCGCAGCGACAATTTCTACGCCGCCAGTCACTTTTTTATTCGACATGATGACTGCATCAACACCCAGTTCTTCTTTCACTTGAACCAGTGCCGTGCGCATATCTTTGGCAAAAAATCTTTTAATCTTCAATGGCTTTATCCCGTGCTAACTTCAGCACTACTAATTTCCAACAGCTTGAACGATACGAATCTGTTTCTCATCAGGGATCTCTTGATATGAGAGCACTCTTAAATTCGGAATAGTATTCTTAACAAATTTGGCTAGCGTTGAGCGCAACACTCCCGATGTCAGTAACACCGCCGCCTCGCCTTTCAACTCTTGCTCTTGCGTTGCTTTTGTTAATGAGGTTTGCAGCCTCTCTGCTAATCCTGGTTCAATTCCTGTGCTTTCTCCTCCTGAAGCCTGCATAGTTTGATGCAATATTTGTTCCAATTCAGGAATCAAGGTAATAACTGGCATCTCTTCCTCTATGCCATTGATTTCCTGAACAATAAGTCGCTTCAATGCAATCCTAACGGCAGCGGTCAATATGTCAGGTTCTTGACTTTTTGGCGCAAACTCGGACAGTGTCTGTACAATAGTACGAATATCTCGAATAGGAATCGCTTCGTTAAGTAGGTTTTGTAGTACTTTAACCACCACACTCATTGAGAGTTGCTCTGGTACAAAGCCTTCAATCAGTTTTGGTGTTGACCTACCTAATACTTCTAACAGATTTTGTACCTCTTCATGGCCAATCAACTGCGCCGCATTATTGGTCAAAATCTGGCTTAAATGGGTCGCTAGCACGGTGGCGGCATCCACCACGGTATAACCTAATGCTTGAGCGTGTTCTCGTTGATCTTCATTAATCCAAACCGCTTCTAGTCCGAAGGCAGGATCAACGGTCGACTCACCCTCTATTGCACCATAAACTTGGCCTGGGTTAATCGCTAGTTCTTTATCGGGGCGAATTTCAGCTTCGCCAAACGCCACGCCCATCAATGTTATACGATAAATATTAGGTGCTAACTCTAAATTATCTCGAATGTGAACTGACGGCACTAAAAAGCCAAAATCTTGCGATAACTTCTTACGAACCCCTTTCACACGCTCTAATAACTCGCCACCTTGCTCTTTATCCACCATAGGGATAAGTCGGTAACCAACCTCTAAGCCGATAATATCGACAGGTTGAACATCGTCCCATGACAGCTCTTTATTGCCCGGAAGTAACAGTTCGGTACTTGGTTTACTGTCATCTTCCTCTTCGCTTTTATTACTCTTTTTATGCAAGTAGTAAGCGCCACCACCAGCTGCTATGGCTAACAGCAGAAATGAGAAGTGTGGCATTCCCGGCACAAGACCCATAACAGTAAGAATAGCAGCTGTAATCATAAGTGCTTTGGGATTATCAAACAGTTGGAATACCATCTGCTCACCCATGTCTTCTTCCGTATTTTGACGGGTCACCATGATTGCCGCCCCAATAGACAGCAACAGTGATGGGATTTGAGCGACTAAACCATCACCAATAGTCAATAGCGTGTATATCTGTATTGCATCTTTAAAGCCAACATCATGTTGGATCATACCAATGGCCAAACCGCCAACGATATTCATAAACAGAATCAAGATACCGGCAATAGCATCGCCTTTTACAAATTTGGACGCACCATCCATTGAGCCGTAAAAGTCCGCCTCTTTAGTGACATCAAAGCGTCGTGTTCTTGCCTCTTCTTGATCAATTAGGCCAGCATTCAAGTCGGCATCAATTGCCATCTGCTTACCTGGCAAGGCATCTAAGGTAAAGCGGGCACTTACTTCAGAGATACGACCCGCACCTTTTGTTACTACCATGAAGTTAATTATCATCAAGATCAAAAACACCACCAAGCCCACCGCATAGTTACCACCGACAACCACGTTACCAAAAGCAGCAATCACTTGTCCGGCTGCACCATCACCTTCATGACCATAGAGCAATACCACTCGAGTTGAGGCTACATTCAAGGCTAAACGTAGCAGAGTAGCGACTAGCAGTACCGTAGGGAATGCTGCAAAATCGAGAGGGCGACGAGTATAAATGGTGACTAACAATACGATCATCGCTAGCGCAATATTGAAGGTAAACATTAAATCCAACAGCAAAGGCGGCATTGGAAGAATAATCATTGCTAGGGCAGCAAGGACTAAAATCGGTGCGCCTATCGCTGGAATCGATCGTCCTTTGAGAAAAGCAAGTTTGTCGGTATAGGGAATGGCTAGCTTCATAGTTAATTCATTACTTACTTCAAAGTGATTTTACGAATAGAAGCCCTACTAACAAGACTTTTATTGAACAACGAACCTTGAATATGCAAAATATGAGCCACAAATAAGTCAATAAGTTGACACTTAGTAACTGACTGCAAATATTAGCGTTTTAACTCATCAGGAATGGTTAACGTCTTCTCATCCAGCTTAGGTTTGCTACCACCTCGACGCTTAAATTGCTGCAGTTGATAGACATAAGCTAAAATTTGAGCCACTGCAGCAAATAGGCCATCTGGGATCTGTTGATCAACTTCAGTAGAGTGATAGAGTGCACGAGTCAGTGGCGGAGCCGCCACAACGGGTATTTTATTCTGGTTACCCACTTCACGAATTTTTAAAGCGATGTGGTCAATGCCTTTGGCAACTACAATTGGCGCTTTATCTTTATCATGTTCATAACGTAGCGCCACTGAGAAGTGACTCGGGTTAGTTACGATTACATCCGCTTCAGGTACCGCTGACATCATTCGTCGCTGCGTCATCTCGCGCTGCAACATTCGAATGCGCCCTTTCACTTCTGGTTTACCTTCCGTCTCTTTAAATTCATCTTTCACTTCTTGCTTAGTCATTTTTAGCTGATCGGCGTGTTGCCAAATCTGAAACGGCACATCAATCGCCACTACCACCAGCAATGAACAGCTGATAAGCAGAACAAAGTTGAGCAAGATTTCTAATGCGTGAAAGATATTTGAAGGGTAGGTATCGAGACTTAGTTGAAATAGATCTTCTAAGCTAGACTCAACCAAATAAAAAGCGACACCAGCCACAAGCGTCACTTTTAGAATCGATTTGAGCAGCTCAACCCAACTCTGCATACCAAACATACGTTTAATGCCACTCATCGGATTGATTTTTGACAGTTTAGGTCTAGCGGCTTCCACTGAAAAACTGACTCCACCTAACCCCGCCGCCCCAATCATTCCGGCGACAAACAGCGTAATGAGCACCAAAGAGAGCGGGAGAATAAGTTGAGATAGGCCACCCGTCACTATATCTAATAACTTTCCTGAGGCATAAATCTCATCACGGGTAATCGAAAAAAAACGCCTCATAATATTCATTAATGCTTGGCCAATAAATCCACCAAACCACATTAATGACACCGCGCCGAAGACTAAAACAGCAACTGAAGCGAGCTCTTTTGACCTTGCAACCTGCCCTTTATCTTTGGCCTGTTGCAAGCGTTTGGGCGTTGCGTCCTCGGTGCGTTCTGCACCACTTTCGCTCTCAGCCATCAGCAGTCCAACCTAATAAGACTGCAAATCTGAGTTTCAGCTCTCATCCAGTGCAGATCATAGTGACCAAACATCCCGATTAAGATATACCAACAGAGTAATAAACCAATCATTAAGGCAAAGGCAAAACCCAGTGAGAAGATATTCAATTGAGGTGCTGCACGGGTCATGACTCCGAACGATAGGTTAACGGTAAGCAGTGCAATGATGCCCGAAAGTGACATGCTGAGCGCAGCTTTAAACATCACTCCCAGCCAGGTGGCCAGTGAGCGAAAATCGATGACGGTTAACTGCCCCGACCCTATAGGTAATGTTTTAAAACTGATCACTACAAAGTTGATCATTTTAAGGTGGCCATCGGTGATCAAAAAGAACAGCGTAGCCAACAACATAAAGAGCTGACCCAGTACCGGGGTATTTTGTCCATTCGCAGGATCCACCATAGAGGCAAAACCTAAACTCGATTGCATCGCTAAAATTTGCCCTAGCAACACAAAAGTTTGTATGACAAATTGGGTTACCATGCCCATTGAGACACCAATAATCAACTGCTCCGCAGTGGTAATAAAACCTGCTAGAGAGAGCAGTTCAATCTCTTTAGGTACTGCTGGAATAGAGGGCATGACGGCAAACGTGACCGCTAAGGCAAGGTAGAGGCGAATTCGAGAAGAGACAAAGCGCGCACCAAACACCGTCATCACCATCATCATGGCGGAGATACGCGTGAACGGCCAAAAGTAGTTGGCAATCCAGTCAAGTATAACGGCGGTGGGATACTCCATAATCAGATCACTCTAATAGAGAATTAGCGGAATACGGGCAACAATATCTAAAAAATACTCGGTCATAATACGTGTCATCCAGTGACCAAATAGCATCAGGGCGAGTATGGTAACGATCAATCTTGGTAAAAAGCTTAACGTCTGTTCATTGATAGAGGTCGCCGCCTGAAACACCGCAACCACTAAACCAATCATCAAGCTCGGAATAATAATGGCACACACTAATAGTAGTACGACGTAGAGCGCCCCTCTGAATATTTCTATCGCAATCTCAGGAGTCATTCGCTACCTCGCAAAGCTGCCGGCCAACATAGAGAGAATTAAGTTCCATCCATCCACCAGCACAAACAACATCAGTTTAAACGGCAGTGACACAATCATCGGTGACAACATCATCATACCCATGGCCATTAATACCGAAGCCACCACTAAGTCGATAATTAAGAAGGGGAGGAATAGCATAAAACCAATTTGGAAGGCCGTTTTCAATTCTGACGTTACAAAGGCGGGGATCACCACAAAGATAGGCACATCTTCTGGGTTGTCTACTTCAATCTCAGCCATGTTAACAAAGGTTTCTAAATCTTTGATTCTTGTCTGTTTTAGCATGAAGTCTTTCATCGGGACCTGAGCATTGTCAAACGCTTCTCTGGCGGTTAACTCTTCATTTATATAAGGCTGAATCGCTGTGGTATTCACTTTATCGATAACTGGAGACATCACAAAGAAGGTTAAAAACATCGCTATCCCGACGATCACTTGATTCGATGGCGTCTGCTGTAAACCCATCGCTTGTCGAAGAATAGACATGACCACGACAATACGCGTAAACGAGGTCATTAAGATAACCATCGCGGGCAGGAAGCCCAGCAAGGTCATCAGGGCAACAATTTGTAGGGTTACCGAGTAATCTTCACCACCGTCGCCATTGGTGGTCATGGTGAACGCTGGAATGCCTACGCTCGCCGATGAACTGCCTTTTGCGGTACTGCTAGAAGCGCCGCTATCCTTTTGCATTGCTGTAACCGTGATACCTTCAGCACCCGCTGCCGTGGCAGGAATGGTTGCCGCAAGATCATCAACGGCGATAACTGCCGGAGCAAACAGAGAGAAAGTAAAGAGTAACCAAAAGGYAGCGATGAGATTATTTTTATTCATTTTTACTCATTAATTGGCTAATTTGATTGGCAAAAGAGGCGCTTTCAACGCTCGCATCTTCAAGAGGCGTCTCTAATTTAGTCAATAGATTGATATTGTGCGCTGTCACACCAACCACCAACTGCTCTTCGCCTACCTGTATAATCATGATCCGCTCTTTAGGACCGATCGGCATCTGTTTGATCACTTTCAATGGCCCACTGCTACCCATCATTCCCGGTACACGCATCTTTTTCATCATCCATGCTAATCCAAAGATAAGCAGCAGAACAAAAATCAGCGAGCCGATAGTGGTCGCCAAATCAAGATTAGTCGTTGACGAGCCTACCTCTGAAGAAGCCAGTGCTGTAAAAGGGAATAGAGTGAATGCAATCAGGCTACAGTGACTGTTTTTCATCGCTATCTAAGCTTTTTGATACGTTCAGTTTGGCTAATCACATCGGTTAAACGAATACCAAACTTGTCATTAACTACCACCACTTCGCCGTGGGCAATTAAGGTGCCATTTACCATGACATCCAGAGACTCACCAGCAATCCTATCTAACTCAACCACTGAGCCCTGATTCAACTGAAGCAAGTTACGAATGCTTATTTGCGAGCGACCCACTTCCATCGAAATAGTAACAGGGATGTCTAAAATCGAATCCAATTTACGACGTTCATCATCCGTAATTGGAGGCGAACTGTCCGTCAATTCATCAAGAGGGGCTGCAACAGCATCATCGGTTTGAGTCTGTGCTAGCGCATCTTCACTTAATGCTGCTGCCCATTCATCTGCCATCTGTTGTTCTTTAGAATCCATTTTTGTACCTTATAATATTGAGCTGATTGCGTTTGTGATTATTACTTGATAACTATCAGTCGTCAAAATCAAACAGAGCATCTTCCCCTAAAAAAGCAAGATCCGTTTTTACCACATCTGGGCGTTTTATTTTCTCAAAAATCTGAATCGCCAACTTATCTTTCGAGCGCCCCATCTTCGCACGGTAACTAGGAAGCTCCTCCACAAACACCGTTGCTGACTCAGGCATCTCGATAGGAATAATATCACCTTTTTGCATCTCCATCAGATCACGAAGCGACACTTTGGTGTCTAATAAGTTGACTCGAAGCTCGACGGGAATACCCATTATCTCGTCGCGTAGCGCTTTACTCCAACGTACGTCTGTGTCCATTTTGTCACTCTGGACACCAGCATCAAGCAGTTCTCTAATCGGTTCAACCATTGAGTATGGCATAACGATATGGAAGTCCCCACCGCCGCCATCCACTTCAATATGAAACGAACTAACAACGATCACTTCCGTTGGGCTGACAATGTTCGCCATGGTTGGATTCACTTCCGAGTCCAAATACTCAAACTCAACCCCCATCACTGGAGACCAAGCCTCTTTATAATCTTCAAAAACAGTTTTAAGCAGTAACTGAACGATTCGTCTCTCAGTCGGCGTGAATTCACGCCCTTCAATCTTGGCATGGAAACGGCCATCACCACCAAAGAAGTTTTCAACCAAAATAAAGACTAAGCGAGCTTCCATAGTGATAAGTGCAGTGCCTTTTAACGGGCGGAAACGAACCATGTTCAAACTGGTAGGAACGTAAAGGGTATTTTGATACTCACCGAACTTAAGCATCTGTACGCCATTGACTGACACTTCGGCGGATTTTCTTAACATATTAAACAGGCTAATACGCATATGACGGGCAAAACGCTCATTGATCAATTCAAGCGTCGGCATGCGTCCACGAACGATTCGATCTTGAGATGAGAAATCAAAGCTCATTTCACCCGAATCTTCGGAGCTATTATCCTCTTCTTCTACATCGTCGACACCGTGGAGAAGTGCATCAATTTCGTCTTGGCTTAGTAAGTCAGTCACAATGAACCTATTGCATTACAAAATCGGTAAATAACACTTTCTCAACCACAGGTTTCCCTACGATTTTATCGAAAGCCGCTTGTAAATCACTCAACGCTTGCGCTCTAATCTCTAGTCGGCCTGTTGGAGACCTTAACTGTTCAAGAGTTGCCGCACCAAAAGAGGAGAGAATTGAGCTCTCAACCAGTGGCGTATGCAGTTGAGCTAATGCATCGTTATCGTTCCCACGCACCATCAGCTGCACTTTTATCTGTACTAGACGGTTTTTGTGATCGCCGGTAACATTAAAAATGAAGGGTTGAGAGACGTTAACATATAACGCTTCATTTTGGCTCTCATCCACTTCAACCACAGCAGCATCATCTGTTGGCGTATCGCCTCCAGATAAAAAGAAGAACCAAGCCCCGGCACCAATGCCAGCAACCAACACGATTCCAATTATGATAAAGAGAATCGGACTTCTCTTTTTTTCTGTTCCATCATCTGCCATGAATGGTTCCTCGGCGACTCTTAATAATATAGTGATTTAGGGCTTTTATGCATAGAAGCTGATCCTTTTATCGGGATCTCTTATTTGCACTCTGCTTTCAACCATTTCAGAAGACTCTTCAGAGAAATTATCTCCAGACTCTACATGCTCTTGTTTCTGATATGAATATTGACCAGATTGGTCCCTATTCTGCTGCTGAACATCCGTATCTGCAAGCTGTAAACCTTGTTGAGACATTAATTCTCTCAATCTTGGCAAAGATTGTTCAATTAATTCCCTTGCCTGCGCGTTAGCAACCGTGAATTGTACCGAAGCTTGATCATTATTCATATGCAATCTAATCTGCATTTTTCCAAGCTCTGGTGGATCTAAACGAATGTCTACGTGTTTTAGGTTTTTAGAGATCATGACACTCATTTTCTCTGACAGCTTTTCACTCGCATCTTGAGCCGATAAATGCATAGAGGCTTGTTGAGTAGCAGCCAGCTGAGCGTCGGTTTTAATCGGTTGAGCGCCAGTACCTTGTTGCGCGGTTGCCGATGCCGTTTGCATCGCTAAACCATCTTGTCCAGTTAAATTATTAGGGTCAATCTTCTCGCCATTTTTATGCAGTCCTGCCCCCATGGCCGCTGTAGATGCCATCAATGCCGCTTCAGTATGTTTACTCTCTGTAGCCACAACACTACCGTGAGGGATCGCTTTAGTGGCTCCTTGCAGTGAGTCTGCACCTGCGCTTGAAAGTGCTTGTTGCGTGGACTCTTTACCTGCCTGAGTCATCACTTCACTATTGAGGACTTTGGATGCACTGTCACTAGTAAGACGCTCACCATTGCTACTCTGTAGCTTAACCGCAGCTTTGGTATCCACATCAGTCGCCGCAGTTGCTCCAAATAACGCTGCCATCTTTTCATCACTCTGTAACTGTTCAGAGTCACTCTCTTGAGTCTTCGTTTGAGTACTCTGTTCAATGGCATCACTGCTAGGTGGCAATGTTTTGCCTAGCTCGTCAGTTGCCGCTTGATTCGTACTCTTCGCTGGAGACTTATCCTCACTCACCAACGTTTGATTTGCATTATTCAGGCGTGATAGAAACTCATCACCTTCAGCCAATTGAGCTTCAGCATTACTGCTTTTCACCTCATCGCTGACATCACCATCTGACTCCGCCTCGAGCAACATCTTAGTGCTTTCGGACGAATCAGAGTCTATTTTTGCTATAGAATCAACCTCTTCACTATTTTCTGAAGAAGTCTCGGTTTTTCCTTCTACGTCATCAGAGCCAAAAAGCAGTGACTGAAGCTCACTTAAAAAACCTTCCGACTCAGCTTGTTCAGCCGATGTCGTAGTAGTTGAGGAGGACGAGGAAACGCTTTTTCCTGCCCCTAAGGTCGATACGTTCAAATCTACTTGGTTCATCTTACATTCTCTTGTTCACGCACATATCTAGGGAAGTCTGACTGTTTCTTTTTACTTAATGGGTTAATAAGCAAAAAGTGAGCCACTATCTACGGGTATACTGTAATGTAGAGAATTCATCCATCATTTTTTGCTCTTGTTTATCCAGTAAACGTTGCTTCTCTTTCTCTCTTTTTTCCAGCATCCACTCATAAGACCGACGCTTCTTACGGGTCTCTTGCCAATAATGCTCACAATTAGAGAGTTGAGAAACAAAATGCTCTTCCGTACTTCTTTGTTTGGTTAACGTCTCATCAAGTTGCACCAGAAATTTATTAAGATGGCTATATTGACTCGCGGTCAGCCCCTGTTTGCCTCGTTCTAATAACTGGTTACAGTAATCTAATCGGTACTTTTCAATCTGGCGAATCTGATCGTAATAGCCTTCAAGTTCCCCTCGAGCATTGTTTAACGCGAGTACCGCTTGGTTCTCTTTCTCTTTCGCTTGTTGTAACAGAAATTCTAACGCGTTATCCATTCATTACTCCCCATGCAGTACTGAGCGGAGCATATTGACACACATATCAAACGGCACAGAGTCTTTCATCCCTTGCTGTAAGTAGTCGTCTAATCTTGGTTTTAACGTAAACGCTTGGTCTATTGCAGGATCGGTACCTGGCTTGTAGGCACCAATCGAGACTAAATCTTGATTCTTACGACAAATTGAGAGTACTTGTCGTACCGCTTTTGACATCAACATCTGCTCATCACTGGTAATCTGTGGCATGACTCGGCTAACTGAACGCTCAACATCAATCGCTGGATAGTGACCCGCATCAGCCATCTCCCTTGAAAGCACTATATGGCCGTCAAGAATTGCTCGCGAAGCATCAGCAATCGGATCTTGCAGATCATCCCCTTCCGTCAACACGGTAAAGAACGCAGTAATTGAGCCTTGATCATCTCGCCCATTACCAGCACGCTCCACCAAAGCGGGCAATTTTGCAAACACTGAAGGTGGATACCCTTTGGTTGCAGGTGGCTCACCCACTGAGAGTGCAATTTCACGCTGTGCTTGTGCAAATCGGGTGAGTGAATCCATTAGTAATAATACGTCTAATCCCTGATCGCGAAAATATTCAGCGATGGTTAAGGCCGTTTGGCACCCTTTTAATCTCATTAATGGAGAGGCATCAGCAGGAGCGGCGACCACCACTGAACGAGCACGGCCTTCAGTGCCTAAAATCTCTTCAATAAACTCTTTTACTTCTCGGCCACGCTCACCAATCAGGCCAACCACGACAACTTGTGCGGTAGTACCACGTGTCATCATCCCTAGGGTGACCGATTTACCAACACCAGAGCCGGCAAACAGACCAATACGTTGACCTTTACCGACGGTGAGTAATCCATTGATCGCTTTCAGGCCCACATCGAGTGGTTCACTGATCGGTTTTCTCTGTAGAGGGTTGATCGGTTCAGAGGTAAAGGACGCACGTTGCTCAGTGTAAATCTCTCCAAGGCCATCTAAAGGGGCGCCCATACCATCAATCACACGGCCTAACAACTCCATGCCTACCGCTATCCCGTTATCATTGAGAATCGGAGTCACTTTTGCTCCCGGTAGTACGCCCGAAACTTGCTCGCTCGGCATCAAAAAAAGGTGTTCTCCAGAGAAACCCACCACTTCAGCTTCAATGCTGCCTGTCATGGTTTCTACTAAACAGGTACTGCCAATTGGAGCACGACAGCCTATCGCTTCTAACGTTAAGCCAACCACACGAACCAAACGTCCTGACGCGATCGCTCGAGTCGTCAGTGCATCGGTTTTATATTGAGATAATCTCTCAGAGAGGGAGATCATAGTGATGGGTCCGTAGATTGCTGTTCTTGATGGCGATTCACCCCACAAAATTTTTGCAATACGGTTTTGATTCGCTCTTCAATCAAGTAGTTGACACTGGAGTTACCCGCGCTGATTTTAATATCACCTTGATTGAGTGAGGGCTCAGCATGTAGTGTCCACGTCTTTTGAGCAATGGCCTCTTCCCCATACGCTGTAGTTATTTGTTCCACATCGGTAGGGTGTAAAAAAATCTGGATATCACGTTCATTAACAGGCAATGTCTCGACTGACTCTCTGAAGGTATCTAAAATTAATTGAGGGTTAGTCTGAACTTCTACGTGTATCACTTCACGTGTTAGGGCAAGTACCATATCAATCAATTGACGTTCAACTTGCGAATTTAATAGCGCCATAGGTTCGGAGAATTGGTCCACCATCATAACAAGCTGCTTTACCTGGTCATCAATCTGTTGAGTACCTGCTGCTAGCCCTTCCGCTAAACCTGCGGTATGGCCTTCCGACTTCCCTTCAGCAAAGCCTTCGTTTTTGCCTTGTTCAAAACCCTGAGCAAAACCCGCCTCTTGACCTTGACCTAACCCTTCATTGTAAGCGCCTTGTTTAATCAGTTCGATCTGCTCTTCGGTTAACACCATTGGCTGTTCAAACTCATCGGCATGCGCTTCGGGCATCCAGCCAGGATCGTAATTATACGCGGTCTCTTTCGCTTCTTGTTCTGCACCAGCGTAGTTGGGCAAATCCCACTCAGCCGTTGTCTCTTGTTGTTCACTTTCGGGAATTCTTAAAAAGCCGCGTCTAGGGTTTACACTCATTGTCGCCGCTCCTGTTATAAGAACTCATCTGCGCCACCAGTTAGCATGATCTCACCAGAGTCAGCTAAACGGCGTGCAACAGCCAGAATCTCTTTTTGCGCCGATTCGACATCAGCAACACGTATTGGCCCCATCGCTTCAAGATCATCTTTAAGGATGTCTGCAGCACGTTTAGACATATTACGCAGCATCTTATCTCTAAGTCCTTCGTCTGCACCTTTAAGCGCTTTTTGCAGCGCTTCTTGCGGCACATCTCGAAGTATCTGTTGAATACCACGGTCATCCACTTCAATAAGGTTTTCAAACACAAACATAAGATCTTGGATTTGGGTTGCCGTATCTTCATCTTGGTCACGAATCTGATCCATCAACAAGCCTTCAACACTGTTGTCGAGGTAGTTCATAATTTCAGCAGCAGCCTTCAAGCCGCCAATTTTGGCTGCTTGTGCGCCAGATTGACCTGCAAACTGCTTCTCCATGATCTCATTCAATTCTGCTAATGCGTTTGGTTGCACCTCTTCTAAATTGGCAATTCGCATCATAAGATCAAGACGAACTCTCTCGGGGAACTGTGACAGAATTTCCGCCGATTGATCAGCATCGAGGTAAGAGAGCACGATGGTTTGAATCTGTGGGTGTTCATTAAGAATGATATTCGCTACTTGTCGTGGATCCATCCATTTCAGTGAATCCAAGCCTTTAGAGCCATTCCCAAGTAGAATTTGGTCAACTAAATTACCCGCTTTATCTTCACCAAGCGCTGCAACCAACGCATTTCTCATGAAGTCTTCGCTGCCCATACCTATGTTGGTATATTTTTGAATATCTTCGAGAAAAGCTCGGTGAACCGCAGAAACCTTAGTTTGATTCAAGTTGGCGACGCTGGCCATTGCACTGCCCACACGTTGCACCTGTTTAGGTTCAAGGTGACGAATAATGCTTGCTGCATCATCTTCACTCAAACTTAACAGTAAGATCGCTGACTGCTCAGCGCCTGAGATGCTTGTAAGATCAAAGCTTTCCGGCTCTTCAGCTTCATTTTCATTTACTGCCAAATCATTAGCCATTATCAGAAATCCAATTTTTAACTACTTGTGCTGCTAATTCAGGTTCATTAGCAACTAGGGCTCGAACTGCTTTTAACAGATCTTCATCTTTGTGTAAATTTGGTAGGTCAACGCCCGAACCAAACTCAAATTCGTCCGCATTATCTAAGTCAGCCCCTAACAGATCGAGGTCATCACCACTGCGGATAGGTAATCCATCTTCGCCCAGCTCATTGCCATCTTTATCTCGATTAGGGAACAGTAATTTGTTCATTGCAGGGCGTATCAACAGCAAGATGACCGCGATAATGACTAAGGCACCTGCTAACCACTTCATCCACTCATTGAAGCTAGGATGATCCCAAATAGCGACATCTTCAACGACGCCAGTCTCTATTTCAGCAAACTTAACACTCAGTACATTCAGTAAGTCACCACGCGCTTCACTAAAGCCGACACTGCCAATAATGATGTTTCGAATGTTCTCAATCATGGCATCACTGACCGGTTCGTAAGTAACCTCACCAGATTCAGGGTTCACCATTTTATGGTGTTTAATCGCCACTGACACAGTCTGTCTTGCAACAATACCTGTCTGCTTACGTTCATGACTAATTGTAGTATCTAACTCAAAGTTTCGAGTTGCTTCTTTATGAACCGACCCTTGACCCAGTAAACCGCCATCCTTTAATTCGGCAACATCTTGGGGAATCGCGGAGTCCACCGGTGGTTGGTTACTGAGGGCGCCCGGAATACCAGCCACTACGTTACCATTATTATAATCTTCTAGCGTGTATTCACTTCGAGTAGAGGGGGTTTGTGGATCAAAGCGCTTTTTCGTCTGTTCGACAGCACTAAAGTCCATCGAAACGTCCACTTGCGAAGTGTAGTTGCCTAACCCTAGGATAGGGATAAGAATGGCATCAATTTTATCTCGAAGGGCCTGTTCTTGCTTTCGTTCAAGCTCTTGCTCTTTACGTTGAGCGGTCGCCATTGGATCTTGCGACCCAGAACTCAACAGTCGACCATTTTGATCGGTAACGGTAACACGGGTCGTTTTCATTCCCGGTACAGCACTGCCTACCATATCAACGATAGAGTCGACCTCTTCTTGATTAAGCGTTGTCCCTAAGCGTAGCGTTAAGAATACCGTTGCAGACGCTTCTTGGTTATGGCGAACAAATACACTCTGTTTTGGCATGGCCAACAACACTTGCGCTTTTCTAACTGGGCGAAGTTGTTCAATGGTTTCAGCCAACTGACGTTCACGACTCAGTTTCAGTCGCTCAATCTCTAAACGTTGAGAAACGCCAAACCCCATATCTTGAAGTAATATATCATCGCCAGCGCTGGTCGATTTATTTAGGCCCGCACGGCTTAAATTAAGTTTTAAGGAACTGAATTGATCAGAAGGAACACGGATGGTATTTCCTTCTAGTGCATATTCTGTTTGGGATTGGTCTAGGTAGTCAAGAACCAAAATGAGCTCTTCGGTTTCATACGTACCCAGTGGACGCATCTCTGTTTTTTGTGCCCAGAAAAACATCATCACAATGAGGGCAACACAAATAGAGACTGAAAGAATCAGAATGACTTGTCGAAGGAGATCTAAATTACCAAGGGCGGAGTCAACTTTTGAACTGCTTTTTTCATCAGCATCGGTATCTTGAATATCACTATCCGCATCGATGGCCATTGCGCCCGTTGGAGAGAGATCATCATCGCTAACCGCGATATCTGTATTTTTCGTTTCTTCTGACACTGCTTAATTCCCGAAAATTATACTGGCATACTCATGATCTGCTTATAGGCATCGACCAGCTTATTTCGAACTTGAACCGTTGCTTCAAAGGCGACACTTGATTTGTTTCGTGCAATCATCACATCAGATAACGATACCCCTTCATCACCTCGGTCAAAACGTGTCGCAAGGTTACTAGAGGACTGTTGTAAACCATTCACTTTATTGATTGCTTGGTTAAATAGAGCACCAAAATCTTCTGATACTTGCTTGCCTGTCGCTGGACGCATCGTATTTGACGCTTCCAGTTTCATTGTCTGCATTTCGCTCTGTAATTCACCAAGTTTCATCTGCTGCCTCTTTAGGTCAAATATTTGACAAACCATCTCTTCTATTAGGAATAAAGCAAGTTATATGCCAAGGTTGGCTATTGTTATTTATTCGTCCTAACATGGGATTTCAATCCCAGCATCACGCATTTTTGCCAGCTTGTAACGTAACGTTCTTGGGCTGATCCCTAATTTCTCAGCAATATCTTTTCGTTTACCGTTACAGGCATTAATCGTCTCTAAAATGATCGCAAACTCTTGCCCTCTTAACTCGCCCCCTAAGCTCTCGCTCACTGACGATGATATAGGTGCAGTGCTCGTTTGAGTTGGATGTTGTTCACTTTGAGCGGTGATTGGTTGTGCTGCTTCTGGCTCAGCGACGGGAGACACTCTAGGGGCGACAGCAGCTGACTGCTCTACGGCTAACTGTAAACCTCCCGCGTCATTCCAATCTAGCCCTTCTAGTAAAATATCGTCCGTAGAGATCAGATTTCCACTGCAAAGGATCAGAGCGCGTTGAATCACATTGTCTAACTCTCGAACATTACCTGGCCAAGTGTAAGATTTTAGCTTTTCAATCGACTGCTCACTAAAGCTAGGAACGGGTTGCCCTTGTTTTTGGCAGTGACGCTCCACTAAATGTACCGCCAAAGGTTCAATATCACCCTGTCGTTCACTTAAGGCAGGCCAGGTAATTGGAAACACATTCAATCGATAGTAGAGATCCTCTCTGAAATTACCTTCCAGTACGTATTTTTTCAGATCACGGTTACTCGTTGCAAGGATTCGAACGTCCAATTTAATGCTTTTTCTGCTACCAAGTCGCTCTACTTCCCTCTCTTGCAGTACACGCAGGAGTTTGGCCTGAAGACTCAGATCCATCTCGCTGATCTCATCCAACAAGATGGTGCCACCTTGCGCCTGTTCAAACTTACCAGGACACGCTTGTACCGCACCGGTAAACGCGCCTTTTTCATAACCAAATAAGGTCGCTTCTAACATGTTATCGGGTATCGCAGCACAATTGATGGCAACAAATGGGCCAGAACTGCGTTTCGAGGTGTTATGAATGTAACGTGACATCACCTCTTTTCCTGAACCACTTGGCCCTAAGACCATGACGTTAGCATCAGTCGCGGCCACTTTTTCCGCTAAACTAAGCAGTTTTAAACTTTTCGGATCAGCAACAATGGCATCTGATTGCTCCGCTTTTACCGGGGCATAACGGCTAACCATGTTGAGCAGGACTTCTGGAGCGAAGGGTTTAGCCATATAGTCAATAGCGCCCTCTTTCATTGCTCCAACGGCATCTTCAATATTGGCATAAGCCGTCATCAACAGTACTGGTAGTTTAGGCCAGTGTTGTTTTATGTTTCGCAATAGTGCCAACCCGCCCATACCGGCCATTTGAACGTCTGAAACGACAATATCAACGGCTTGCTCTTTAAGTATCAACAACGCTTGTTCCGCACTGTCTGCCTCTAGCCATTCATAACCGGCCAGCGCCAAAGTATCCACTAAGGCTTCACGTAGGCCTTCATCATCTTCTACGATGAGTACTGTGCTTTGATTCATGATATTTCTCCAGAATTCAACGTTTCTGCCTCAGAAGCGGTGTTTGATTTATTTGAAAGGGGGATAACAGCGGTAAAGCAAGCACCATCGTCGGGTACTGAATGAAGATTTAAACTGCCTTTATGTGCACGGCATACCATCTGTACTACTGCTAAACCTAGCCCGGTTCCTTGTGAGCGAGTCGTGAAAAATGGTTCCATTATTTTATCTTGTAGCGATAACGGTATCCCTGGTCCATTGTCTTGTACCGAAATACGGAGTTCATTGTTAACCGCTCTGAAATAGACATCAATTTGACACTCTTTTCCAGAAACTTGAATGGCGTTCATTACTAAGTTGCTAATTGCACTCGCAATAGCGTTTGAGTTACCCATAACCATGGCTGATTCGTCTTCCACTTCAACCGCATAATCCACCTGATTATTGGTGATCACAGCTTCAACCATTGGAGTAAACTCATCAACCAGATCCGCAATGGAGAAATGGTCTACGACTTTATTATCTCCTCCCTTAGCAAACAGCAGCATGTCATTAACCTGTTTCTCAAGATCGTGCAATCGATCGACCAGTTTGGTTTGAAAGCGAATACGGGTTGGAGCAGGTAGGTTGGGTGCGCCTAAATTTGAGGCATATAACATGGCACTGGATAACGGGGTTCTGACTTGGTGGGCAAGTGAGGCGACCATTTTACCTAGTGAAGATAAGCGCTGCATGTCACTCATTCGCGACTGTAGCAACCGGGTTTCGGTAAGATCAGTGATAAGGATCAACTGGCCCATGTCTGAAGCGGAAATAGCTAAACGAACTTTACGTCCATTACGCAGTGATATTTCATGCCCATCATCTTCCTTAGGATCAAAGGCTCTCTGTATGACTGAGAACCACTTTTCACCAAGTAGTGGTTCGCCAAGGAGCTTGGAAGCTTCAGGGTTCACTTCACAAATAGCACCTTGGGTGTCTAACAGAATAACACCAGCAGGCATCACATCTAATACTTGCTTGTAACGAGTCACTTGCTCTTCTAGAGTGCCTAAGGGTGAGTTAGGTTCACTAGAGCGGGGTTGCTTAAGAGTCGGTTCGACTTCGTTCACTTCTGTCATGCCAAATTTCCACCATATAAAGACAAAAGACTGGAATGCACAATACATGCCAGTCTTTTTATTGTTTTATATCATATATTTACGGCGAAGTGGCTCATTTAAATTACGTCAATTTACTGTCACTTACTTCAGATCGTCTTTATTCAGATTGTATTTACGCATTTTTTCAACCAAGGTAGTACGACGCATTCCAAGCATATCGGCAGCTCGTGCGACAACCCCATGTTGAGCTTCTAATGCCTGGCAGATCATGTTTACTTCAACATCCGCCAGCATCTCTTTTAAGTTGACCCCATCAATAGGCAGATCTGAAGAGGGACTCAGCGTCGGTAGTGGGGTAACCGCAGTTGCGATATCACTCTCACTTTCGAAGTTAGCCAACATATCAGCAAGAGCTGCTCGCTCTTGCTCCTCGATTGAGGAAGCATCTGATTCGAACTCAGGCTGAAACTCTGGGATATCACTATAACGATACTTAGTCGGCAGATGGTTCACATCAACCAGTTCACCAGGGAATAGAATCAATAATCGTTCAACCAAGTTCGCCAGCTCTCTCACGTTTCCTGGCCAATCATGTTCCATTAAGGAATTAACGGCACGAGGCGTTAATCGAATTCGATTGCCCCCTTCTGCCTCCATTCGAGTTAATAGCTCCTGCAGTAAAAGAGGAATATCAAATTTCCGGTCTCTTAATGCGGGCATTTCGATAGGAAATACATTCAATCGATAGTAGAGATCTTCACGGAAATCACTCGCAGAAATCATACCTTCAAGATCTCTATGAGTAGCAGCAACAATGCGAACGTTAGTTTTAATACTTTTACTGCCACCAACACGTTCAAAGCTACGTTCTTGCAGGACTCTTAATAATTTAACTTGCATAGACATCGGCATATCACCGATTTCGTCAAGAAAAAGTGTGCCTGACTCTGCCAACTCAAAGCGACCCTTACGGGCGGTAATCGCACCAGTAAACGCGCCTTTCTCGTGACCAAACAGCTCACTTTCTAATAAATCTGGAGGAATAGCACCGCAATTTACGGGGACAAAAGGTCCATCTCGGCGTGCTGAGTGATAATGAATATTACGGGCAACCACCTCTTTGCCTGTTCCCGACTCACCTAAAATGAGAACGGTGGCATCGGTTCCAGCGACTTGTTCCATAAGATGACGAACTTCACTGATGCAGTCACTGCGGCCAACCATGCTACGAAACAGCATATTTTGACGGGATAGACTTGGGTGTTTATAACCTCTTCGTCCTAAAAAGTCCTGACAATGACGAAGAGCTTCGCTGATCTGTGAATAGTTAATCGGTCGAGTTAACTCCCCAACAAAGCTGGGCGTATTTTCAAGGACTTCTCGATAGTTTTCTAGCGTAATAACAGGAATATGGTTAGATGAGGTCAGCTTTGAAACGACGGTTAATACGTCGCCTATCTGTCCGAGCAGACACGCTGTCCAAGGAGCATCCCAGTCAACGCTCTCTAACTCCTGAGAGGAGATACGCTGACACTGCTCTCCAATAAATTCAAGAATAACACCTAAATCATGTCGATTTTGATTATCGTCTTCTATTACGAGTATTTTGGCTAAACCATGCATATAAGAATTATTCGTGCCTACTTAAGAATGTCTGAGGCTCAGTGTGTGAACAGCAGTAATTCAAGATCCATTATTATTTTAATTGTAAATAATAGCGTTAGATAAGGCAATATAACACGTTGAAGGAGAGAAAATTTCTCAATTTCAAAGTAGTGTCATATAAAATCAATCTATTTGCCTATTTTTTCAGCAGTTAGATTATGAAACTCTGTGGGGATTTGATCCCATGCAGATTTGATTTCACGCAGCATTTCAACAACGTCATCAATTGGTTCAGCTTCATTGTACTGATTCGCTTTAGTAATTTGAGCGATCATAAATTCATACAATGCATCCAAATTCTCCGCAATTTCTCCGCCATCATCCATAGAGAGACAAGTTCGTAAACTGATCACTATGTCTAATGCTTTACCAAGACGCTCACCTTTTACTGCTAGGTTGCCTTGTTGCATTGACAGTTTTCCTTGAATAAGGCGTTCAATTGCACCGGCCATCAACATCTGAATGACCTTATGAGGTGACGCAGAGCCCAATTGGCTATCAATGGATACTTTTTTGTAAGCCTGTAGAGAACCTCTCATTGGTTTTCCTTCTTTTATAAAAACTTATTATACATCTGAACAGATTTCTTGCTATGTCGGAGCTTTTGCATTTGCGTCGCCAACGAACTGGTTTCGTTACCCATAAGAGTAAGCACTTGCTGAGTCCTTTCCACCGCACAACTCCACGTTTTACTATCAACGTTTGTACCGTTCGATACTTCAGTTAATAACTGTTCACGACAATCAACCAATCGAACTATCTTATCAACATCAGCTTCACTACTGTTAAGCTCAAACAATAAAGTATGATCTAACTCAGCTAATTGGTTCATTAAGTTACTCATTACACCCCTTTACCACCATTGATTGCCTGAATAGTCATCTTAACCTGGTAATGCATTCATCATTCCCGCTAACTGAGTCTTCATTTTCCCTGTCGCTTCTTGCATGTTTGAAAACTTCGCTAAGGTTCTTTTTTCAAGACTTTCCATGCGTCGATCTAATGTGACTTGAGTATCATTTAATCGGTAATTTTGATCCTTTAATGAAGTCTCTCGGGTACGTATTGGCCCACTGACATTAGTAAAATCTTGAATGGCATCTTCCACTTTTTTAGCAAAACCATTTTGTCCACCAAAAAATGAATGCAAATTAGCAAAGTTTTTCTCTAACTGTTCATCCAAAATATTGTAGTTTATCTCTAAGTTACCTTGTCTGGTGGTCGAAATACCCAACTCTGTCAAGCTCTTCATCGACTCTGGTGCGGCTTCAATCTCAGTCGACAGGACTGATTTCATTCGAGACTGTGAAGAACGCACCACACTCTCCCCTGATAAAGGACCCGCACGCCCTGTTTCAGGATCGACGCCACCCAGTACTTTTGATACTTGAAAGAACTGATTATAAGATTCTACAAACTGCTCTATTGATGCCTTAACACTCTGTTTATCATATTGAATATCAAGTTCTAATGGCTTATCAGACTTTTTTGACGTCGACTTTAACGTTAAATCCACACCTTGTATGACATCATAAATTACGTTGGTTTCACTGCTGATCTCTGCAATACCATCCACAATCACCTTCGCATCTGTTGCAGATTGCAATTCACTCATTCCAACCGATTTATTATAACCCGCTTGCGCTGCAGTCACCGCAAGGGCCGCTGGCATACTGATGCCGGCGACGGTACCAATTAATCCCGGAATCATATCCACTGCCGCCGTGCTTATATCCGCCGTAGTACTTTCATCAGGCAGTGCACTAGTCAGCGTTCCTGACGTCTCCTCACTCCAACCTGGAATCGAGCTGGTTGGGTCATCAGGGTCTTTTCTTCGCTCTCTCTCTAACTCTTCAGCCGTTTTGGTTTCAGGCTCTTCAGTCATATAATCGTAAGCACTTTCAGCGATGTCATCAACACTACCTAATGCATGATCCACATAGGAAGTATAGCCAAAATTATGCAAGGCATTACCCGGCATCGCCGATACATCTATTTTGATCTGATTCTCTACGCCAGATCGATCTGAACCCAATATCAATCTCGATCCGGCATTATCTTTAATGATGGAAGCTCTAATGCCTGGGTTGGGTTGGCCTGAATTGATTGTTTTAACCACATCAACCAGAGTAGCGTGTTCACTCTTAATGTTAACCGTAAACTCTTTATCACCTAGGTGCAGCGTCATCTCACCTGGACCAAACTTAGTATCCTCAGGCATGGCTGATGAAGCCAATTTTTGCGCTTGTGCCAATTGCAGCACGTTGACACTGTACTTTCCTGCTAGTGCTTCAGTTGACGCCGTAGCAGACATCACTTCATCATTGCTTGATTCTGCATTTCGAAGCGCAAAGGCTTTCTCTTGTCGAAAGTTGTTCATTAATGATTTGATGCTATCGAGTGACTCTCTAAGACGGCCATACGCACTGATATTGGTTTGAATATCAGTTCGATCGTTATCAATGCGGTTCTGACGAGGTATACGCTCCGCATCAACTACTTTTTGGGTGATTAAATTGACATCTAATCCACCTGATGGCCCCATAGGGTTCACGCTCATTAAGATTCCTTATCTACTATTTCAAAACGAAACGAGCTCATAATCGATATCATTATGCGGTAATAATTTGCCGCTTAACAAAATACACATAGAAACAATATTAAAATCAATAAATTAAAGCCAAAACTATTGAAATGAAATGTCCCCAATAGATATAAAGCAAATATCGAACCAGTTTTTAGATAATTGAGGAAAAGAATAGATTTAACGATGAGGAGGGAATGAAAAAGAAAACCCGGAACTCAATCCGGTATTTTCTATAGCTTATTATCTCATGACTTATCCAAGCAGACCAAGTGCTGCATTGGGAGTCTGTTTTGCTTGAGCAAGAATAGAAGAACTCGCCTGCTGCAAAATTTGAGACTTTGTCATTGATGTTGTCTCTTTCGCAAAATCCGTATCTTTAATACGACTGTTCGACGCCGATACATTCTCACTTACATTGTCTAAGTTAGAGATTGCATGACTAAAACGATTTTGGAATGCACCTAATTGTGCACGATTACTATCAACAAACTGTAAAGCAGAGTCTAATAATGCCACTGCTTTTTGTGAACCACCTACTGTGGATACATTAATATCTTGTACCGTTTCAGCCTTGCTTTGACCCAAGCCTAATTCGCTATTTAATGAACCACCAAATGCAATATCTCCTTTTATATCAGCGTTCGAAGAGACAATTTGCAGCTCTCCTTTCTCTGATACAGAAGCGTTGATTAACCGAGTTTGACCATTGATGTAGGTCGCAACCTGCTCAATATCATCACCCTGTTTTGCATTGATTGTAAGCTCTTGTTCGGTTCCATCTTTATCTACAAACGCTATCGTAAGATTTGCGTTTTCAGCATTGATCGCCCAGTCTTTGTCTTTTCCGTTTTCAGCGGTGTAAGTCATCCCGCCCATCGAAGCATTATCTGAACGAAGGTTACCCATCGATAACATAACCGCTTCACCCGAATCAGAACCAATCTGAAACGATTTTGTGCCGAACGTACCATTTAGTAGACGATTACCACCAAAAGAAGTGGTTTCAGCAATACGATTTAATTCATCGTTAAGTGCCGAGACTTCCTCTTGGATAGCCACACGATCTGAGTCGGAGTTGGATCCGTTTGCAGATTGTAGTGAAAGATCACGCATACGTTGTAAGATACTTGTCGACTCAGTCATCGCCCCTTCCGCCGTCTGCGCAATGGAGATGCCGTCATTGGCATTTCGAACAGCAACGTCAAGGCCACGAGCCTGGGAACTTAAACGGTTGGAAATTTGTAGTCCAGCCGCATCATCCTTAGCACCGTTAATTTTATAACCTGAAGACAAACGTTCCATTGACTTACCCACGCCATCAGATGCTTGGTTTAAGTAACGCTGTGCTGTCATTGCCGACACGTTAGTGTTTACATTAATAGCCATTATTTATACTCCACTAGGTTTCTTACTGTTTCCTGTCTCATACCAGGAAACGGTTAATTCCATCTCTGGTTCTATCTATAACGACGATTACGCTTAAATCTTTACGTCTTTTTAACATTGTAGAGTAAATATAGAAGGAAATTCTAACTTAAGGAATATTGGCAAATATATATTCTGCGTGAATGGACTACATCCCTAACAGTTTCAATGCCATTTGTGGAGACTGTTTAGCTTGAGCAAGAATGGAGGAACTGACCTGTTGTAAAATCTGTGCTTTTACCAACTTGACACTCTCTTTGGCAAAGTCAGTATCAGCAATTCGACTGTTTGAAGCCGCAACATTTTCGTGAATATTATCTAAATTGTTCACGGCATGGCCTAATCGATTCTGGAAAGCACCTAACTGTGCTCTTTTCTCATCCACGAAGCCTAATGCAGTATCAAGTACCGCAATGGCTCTTTGCGACCCCCCTGCGGTGGTTAAGTCGAGATCGGAGACCGTATCAAATACTGGGCCATTCATTGCCAAACCAGAAGCAAGGCTCCCCTCAAAAGTGATCGCACTCGACACCGACTTGGCAGAGGCAAAGATTTGCAGTTGGCCATGCTCGGTCACCGATGCACTAACTTGGTCAGTCTGGCCATTAATGTAAGTCGCGAGCTCTTCTATGTTATCCCCCGCTTTAGCATTGATCTCAATCTGTTGATTAGCACCATATTGGTCAACAAATGACATGGAGAGCGTTTGTTCCTTATCCGGAACTTGCCAGCGATTGTCCAAGCGCGCCGAAGCGACATAATGATACCCACCCATAGTCGAGGTATCACTTCGCATACTATTTAGCTTTAATAATACCGCTTCACCGGCATTGGCACCGATTTGAAATGCTCGAGAGCCGTAGCTGCCATTAAGCAGACGTTGCCCGCCAAACGAAGTGGTTTCTGCGATTCGATTTAACTCGGCATTCAGTGCTGTCGCTTCTTCTTGAATGGCTTGCCGATCGACAGCAGAGTTTGAACCGTTTGATGACTGCAAGGCGAGGTCGCGCATGCGTTGTAAAATAGAGGTACTTTCACTCATTGCTCCCTCAGCCGTTTGCGCTATCGATATACCATCATTGGCATTACGCACCGCCACATCCAAACCGCGCATTTGCGTCTGTAATCGATTCGATATCTGTAGCCCGGCGGCATCATCTTTGGCACTGTTTATTCGCTTACCAGAAGATAATCGCTGCATCGCCTGCTCTAATTGCATGTTTGCACTGTTTAGATGTCGCTGAGAAATAAGCGCAGGTACATTGGTATTAACGGTAATTGCCACTTTGCCCCCTATAAAACATCTCAATGAAGTCTATAACGGCTAGCAATCAGTTAACTTTACATCAGAAGGGGTATATTTGAATAATAATGAGGGTAGCCCCTATTGGGGCATAGGTGCTCGCAGTTGGTTGTTGCGGCATAAATTTGCCAGCGGTCTGATAGACAAGAAGCTAATGAGAGATGAGAGCGCTTCTTGTCTATTCATATTGACTGCTGTTGCAAAGTGAAGCCAAAGAACAATTACTGGAGCAAGTTTATTGCAGCACTTGGTAACTGTTTTGCTTGAGCAAGAATTGAGGTACTTGCTTGTTGCAAAATTTGTGCTTTTGCTAACTGTGTTGTCTCTTTTGCAAAGTCTGTATCTCTAATTCGGCTATTCGAAGCAGATACATTCTCTTGGACGTTGGTTAAGTTACTGATGCTGTGACCTAAACGGTTCTGCATCGCACCCAATTCTGCACGCTGCTTATCAATGTAAGCCAATGCTGAATCCACCACACCAATAGAGAGTTGAGCATCGCCGATTGAACGAACATCAAGTTCATTTACCGTCGCTTTTACACCTGGTCCACTGGCCAAACCTAACTCGGTTGCAAGATTACCTGAAAATGAAACATCACCTTGAACATTAGGTTTTGCAATAAAGATTTGCAACTGTCCATCTTCATCCACTGATGCTGATAACTCTTCAGAACGACCATTAATGTAAGTAGCCACTTCTTGAATATCGTCACCCTGATGGCCACGTAGATCAATCGTTACAGGCTCACCCGTGCCGGACATGAATTCAATTTTAAGGTCGCTTTTTTGAGGATCAACACCCCAATCTGCCGTTTTGCCGACTGTACCGGTAAAACGTTGCCCACCCATGTTTTCATTATCTGCACGAACACTGGTTAGTTCAATCAATACCGCTTCACCAGAGTTAGCACCAATTTGGAATGCTGACTCACCAAACGACCCATTAAGTAGACGTCGTCCACCAAATGATGTGGTTTCGGCAATACGGTTCAGTTCATCTTGCAAAGCATGCACTTCATCCTGGATAGATCGGCGATCATCGTCGGAGTTCGAGCCATTTGCAGATTGAATAGACAGATCTCGGATACGCTGAAGAATGTTTGTTGATTCTTCCATCGCCCCTTCTGCAGTCTGTGCAATGGAAATACCATCGTTGGCATTACGCATAGCGACATCAAGGCCACGGATCTGAGAGGTTAATCGGTTAGATATCTGCAGGCCAGCTGCATCATCTTTTGCACTGTTGATACGTTTACCAGAGGACAAACGGTCCATGGAAACAGTAAGATCATCAGTCGCTTTATTTAAGTAACGCTGCGCAGTCATTGCAGCTACGTTGGTGTTAACATTTACACCCATGTTGCTCTCCTTTGGCTTCGCTCTCTTTGCGAAATTGCTGTGCAAACCCATCAAAATTGATATGGTTATTACACCAATATCGTATAAGATTTTTTAGTCTAGAGACTTTATCTAAACTAAGTAAAGCAAATAACTTGCCAACTTTTAAAAATCTCGTTTCAAATAAATATTATTTAATAACTTCTTCTCTCAAGTCATTAAATAACAATCAATTAGTACTTAAACACAGTCGCTTTCATACTAACTACACTGTTAATAATGCATTTAGTGCGCCAATATTTCAATATTTTAGAAAAAAGATCAATTAACTCGTATCTCATTGTTTATACAGTTATTTACTGGGTTTTCTTTGTTTGTTCTTACTCCTTTGCCGCTTGCCTCCCTTAATTCGATCATTAATGCGGCAACTCATTTCCTCTTGGCAATCCCTTTCATTTCATTCATAAAAAAAGCACCTTGCTAAAGGTGCTTTGCCGCTCTCGTTATAAGAGTATCGTTAGATGTAATTGAACAGTGAGATGTCTTTTGTTTTAGCAAACGCTTGTTGAGAAGCTTTGAGTGCCAGCGTGTTCTCATTGAAATCAATCACTGCTTTTGAATAATCTAGATCTTCAATGTTACTGATCGACTTTGCTAAGGTTAAGTTATAATCATCATGCTGGTTTTCTTGATTGTCTAACGTGCCTTGTCGAGAACCAACATCGGCTCTGGCTCGGTTAAGGTTAATAAATGCCGCCGAAAATTGTTCAGTGACTTTATGAAGCTCCGCAGTTCCCGTCGCATCATCAAGATCTCTCTCTGACAGTACAATTCCCTCTTGAAAGGTATCGAACATATTAAACGTTCGTTGTGGGGTTAAATTGATGGTATCCCCTGATTTAAACTCACCTCGAACTTGTACTGCGACACTGCCAAATTCAATCGATTTACTAGGATCATACTCACCAGTACTCACCATACTGCCATCTTTAGATAACTGATAATTGTATTGCCCATTAGGGGCAGCAAAGAAAGAGACTGAATATTCACTCTTGTCTAAATAATCGCTATTGGTGGCCCGAGTCAGTAACAGCGTAGACCCAACTTCTAAGTCATAGACAGGTTCGAACTCTCCAAAAGGGTTCCGAATCTCCATAAACAGTTTGCTGCCAGGATCATTCACTGGTACTTCAATGCTGTTTGATACTCTCACTTTTCGTTGATAATCATCACCAGCATAACTAACAGTACCATCATTAGCACGGAAAAAAGGTTGAGTTCTGGCTTTGGTGCCGGCAAACAAAAAGTTGCCAGATTCATCCATGGTATTACCCAAATTCAACATATTATCAAACAGACCTTGAAGATCTTGCGCATGAGCATGGCGATCTTCTTTAGAGAGGGAGCCGTTGATCATCTCCATGACCGTACGTTTCGCCTCATCGGAATACGTTTCAGCATTAGCAATCGCAATTTCATTTCTCTCTAAGCGATTTCGCCCCAGCATAATGGCATCAAGGTACTGTTTTATCTCTTCTGATTGCTGACGTAAATTCTGAGAATAGAGCATCGCCACTGGATCATCGCCAGCAGTCAGTAATTTTTTTCCCGAAGCCATCTGTGCGGTGTTATGACTGAGTTTAGTCTGCTGACGCATCATGTCATTTTGAACAGCTTGATAGTTATGGAAGCTGGATATTCTAGTCATTATCTATGTCACTCCCTACTATCTAATCTGTAAAATGCTATCAAAGGTTTCATTGGCTGCCGACATAATTCTTGAAGAAGCCATATACGCTTGTTGGAACTTCATCATGTTAGCTGCTTCTTCATCTAAGTTAACACCAGAAATAGAACCCACTCGACTTTGGGCTGCTTCGTTCTCAATCCTTGCCACCTCTTTTAAACGGCTTGCTGTTGATTTCTGTAAACCAATATCAGTGTTCACATTTTCAAACAGATCAATCACGGTCGAACGTCCATCATTCATGGTTTTATTCGTCTGGATCGCTTGCATCATCAATAAGTTGCCATTGTCCCCTTCGGAGGGCGTTAAGTTAACAGCAAATTTATCTCCAGGTGCAGCACCACCAGTCAGCTCAAACGTTGAGCCTCCCGCTGTAACCGGACCTGTGGGTGGATATGTTTGCGGTTCTACTATAATGTTGCCTTTCATGTCCAATACGGCAAATTGATTGGCCGCTGGTGACACCACTACCTGAAACTCTTTCAATGGCCCCGCTTGCAACATTTTCAGTGAAGCACTCCCCGTAGAGAAAGACTCTGAGCTGCGGTAACTTTGTGCCGCAATTTTTTCAGGCTCATTCATCACCAACTGAATATTGGCGGCACCATCTCTTGCTGGCCTTAATATGACACGCTCACCGGCTGCAAGATCGTTGTCGATCACCACTCGCATTCCGTCAAGGGAGAATGTCTTTGGACTGCCAGACGGGTCTACCTTTAAGTACTCACCTTGAGGAGAGATAATCGAGTATTGACTACCATCATATTTAAGCGAGTAGTCTCCCCCTTTTAGCTGACTAATATCATCGATATAAACCCCTACTTCAGCACTAGACTCTCCGCCAATAAAGGCTCTTGCTTTAACCGCTCGCTCTTCGTTAATATCGGTAAAAATTGCCGCCCCAACATTGCCGCGTAGATCAATTGCTTGCTCTTGCAGTGCATTAACTTGACCACTGAACCCTATAGCAACACGACCTAATTCATCTAACACTTGTGGGATAGTATGATCTCGCTGCTCAAACAGTGACGCCATTTGACCGCCGATGTCATCACTTTGTATCGCTTTAACCCCTCTCCCTTCCACCATCGCAAGGCGACGTTGTTGCGGATCCGGAACGCCATTAATCATTCGCAATTCACTGGCATTAGTACCTGATACCAAGGCGTGGCCACTACCAATCATCACATTAAATGTGTTGCCTTCTGCACGTCGAGTGACGGTAACTTTGGTGTATTGAGCCAACTCTTTAATTAGTTTTTCATGCTTGTCCATCAAGTCATTATGCGGTCCAGGCAACTTGATCATCAGCTTATGCAGCTCTTCGATCTCTTGACCGATGCCGTTCATTCTCGCAACGACAAGATCCATTTTCTTATTGGTATCTGCATATTGCTGACGAACCGTCTCTTGAAAGTCATTTAAATTTTGAGAGACTAAACGCGATTTCTCTAATACCACTTTTCGAGCCCCGATTTCATTTGGGCTGTCGGCAAGAGTTTTTACGGCATCAAACCAGTCATTAATGTTTTCTGGGATTTTCTTTGATGAGATGGATGACAGCATATTGGTCATCACATCAAGGTGAGAGTCTGATTCTGAGGCAGCATGGAGGGTCGTTGTCGATAAATTCAGTTCATTGACGGCAAACTGATCGTAAGCGCGACGAACATTGGCAACATGAACACCGGTTCCGTAAGTATTACCGGCAATCCAAGCGGGATTATTGGTCTCTTGCTCTACAGATTGACGGCTAAACCCTTCAGTATTCACATTACTGATGTTGTGACCCGTAGTATTGAGCTGCTTCTGAGCAGTAAGCACACCTTGTGTACCTATAGTAAGCAGATCAAATCCCATGTGGCCTCCAAAATTGCTGATGGTTTCAGTAAATAACACCAACAACAATGCAAATATTAAGCCAATATTTTCAGGCAGGATTTTGCCGTCATAGGAATGACGCGTTTGTTAGAGGTATTCCCCTTTAAACCACCCCCAGATTCCAAGTGAAAACCCAGGGAAGAGATCAATACCAGCAGCGGATTTAAGCAGATAAACCACCAGCAAAACAAATAGCAAAGCCGTGGTTAGCATCACTGCTTTGGCTAACAGACTGACTCTCTCCTCCAATCGGCTTAACTCACGGCGGTTACGCCCAAAAAGAAAAACAAAATAGTAACGCCAATGAAAAAATCCGACGGTAGTACGAACATCTACCTTATGGCGCCCCCAACGCCTTGAGCCCAAAGAAGTCAACAAGCAAGTCAACTGTTTCTCTGTAAAACTATTACTCACCTCATCAGGCATTCTACTCAACAATTTCTGCACAAAGGGATCCGAACGAATATCATCGTTACGATTAGGGATCGGTTGTGCTTTCAAATTTACTTCCGTCATAAAAAAAATCCAGCCAAATGAGTTAGCTGGATTGTAAATGATCTGGCAGGATTATTTAAGTAAACTGTCAACTTGCTTCATAACACTGAGCACTTTATCTGAATAATTGGGGTCTGTTGCATAACCGGCTTTGTGAATACCTCGAATAAAGCTTTCCGAACTGTCGCTACTCTCCAGTGCTTTACCATATCTCGGGTTACTGTTTAAGAAGCGAACAAAATCATTGAAGCTTGATTGGTAGTTATCGTATGAACGAAAAGCCGCACTCTCTTTGACAGGAATATTATTATAAACCTCTAACGTCTGCTTATTCACTTTATCGCCTTGCCAGCTACGATCCGCTTTTATATTAAATAAATTATAACTATGATCTGCCGAGTTTTTAATGACTTTTTTGCCCCAACCCGTCTCTAATGCGGCTTGAGCAAGTAACAGAGAGGGTTCCACTCCTAACGCTTTGGCAGCACTGTTTGCGTAAGGTTTCATTGAGGTAACAAACTCTTTTGGTGACTCAAACGTGGTTGGCTGCTCAGGCGTTTTATCAACACTCGCCATCACTTTAACAGCTTCATCTGCGGCTTTTATTGCCGTCTCCTGATCAACAGGAAGACGTAAACTGGTATCAAGAGCAGCATTGCGCATAGCGACTCTAGATTCTGCCTCTTCACCATTTTGATGAGAGCTTAACTGCGCCACAATCATATCAGCCAAACCTAATGATCCAGACTTACTCAATTCTGATGACATCTGGTCATCATGCATCTGTTCAAAGAACTTCTGATTTTCACTGCTCATTAAATCAGATTCAAACGCAGAATTTGCATTACGCATTGATTTAAATAGCATTTGAGTAAAAATCGCCTCAAACTGCTCGGCGGCACTTCTTAATGCTTTATTTTTACTGCTTTCATCACTACCAACCGCATCTTGACGCAGTTTATCTAAACTGCCTATATCGTGGATGAACCCCACATCGGTCATGTTTTGATTATTGATCATAAGGTTCCTCCTTTACGTATAGTGTTTGTTTAAATAATGATCAGCTGACCTTCAATAGCACCAGCTTGCTTTAGAGCTTGAAGAATCGCCATTAAATCAGAAGGGGCAGCACCAACTTCGTTCACCGCACGAACCAAATCGTCCAATGTTAACCCCGGTTCGAAATTAAACATCTTGCCTTGCTTTTCGGTGACTTCAATATCGGTATCAGGAACCACTACTGTCTGCCCATCACTGAACGGCCCCGGTTGACTCGCTTCATAATTCTCTTTTATGGCGACTGTCATTCCGCCATGTGTGACTGCGGCAGGTTTGAGACGAACATGTTTCCCCACCACTATGGTGCCAGTACGTGAATTAATAATGATCTTCGCGCCACCATCTGCTGGATTAAATTCGATATTTTCAATCGTAGATAAAAAGGCAACACGTTGGCTTAAATCTCGTGGTGCTCTCACTCTGACTGAGGTCGCATCAATCGCTGAGGCCATACTCGGACCTAAAAACGTATTGACCGAATCTGCCAATCGCTGCGCCGTAGTAAAATCAGACTCAAACAGATCAAAGGTAATGAAGTCGCCACGGCCAAAAGGTGATGGAATTTCACGTTCCACAATCGCGCCATCTGAAATACGACCTACGGTTGGATTATTACCCACAATCTTAGACCCATCAGCCCCTTCTGCACTGAAACCACTAACAACCAAGCTGCCTTGAGCAATGGCGTACACTTTTCCATCTAAACCTTTAAGGAAGGTCTGTACTAGCGTTCCACCTCGTAGGCTTTTTGCTGAGCCTACAGAAGAGATAGTGACATCAATATATTGCCCCTGTTTAGTAAACGCGGGCATGTTGGCAGTAACAATAACGGCAGCAACATTTTTGGTTTTTGGTTTGGTGCCGGGTGGCAATTGAATGCCAAAATTTTGTAGCATGGCATTGAAGCTTTGGTCAGTAAATGGGGTTGACTCTCCTGTGCCAGGAAGACCCGTGACTAAACCATAACCAACCAGTTGGTTACTTCGAACCCCGGCAACTTTTGACACATCTTTGATTCTTGCCGCTTGGGCAGGAAGAAGAGCAACGACAACCCATGTGAGTACTAACCACTTCGTCGTCAAGGTCACTAATTGTTGTACTGCTGCTCTATTCACGTCAAATTCCTGGCCAATAACGGGTAATTACAATGATACATTGAAGAATCGTGCCAAGAATCCTGGTTCTTGCATATCTTGTTGATCTCCCGTACCTGAATATTGAATACGGGCATTGGAAATACGTGTGGAGGCAATGTTATTTTCAAAGTCGATATCTTCCGGCCTGATCGTGCCGCTTAGGCGTAGGTACTCATCCCCAGTATTCAGCGTTAGCCATTTCTCACCCCGAATCACTAAATTGCCATTGGCCAACACCTCAATCACCTCTACGGTAATTGAACCACTCAAACTGTTACTTTGGTTGGCCGAACTGTTGCCACTGAATTTATTCTCATTATTCAGCTCATAAGAAAAATTATAATCACCAATTTTGAGTTCTTCACCACCGACACTTAATGGGTCCATGGTTGCATCATTTGATTTTTCTAAATCCGCATCCGCACTTTTTGCCGCTTTGGTTTGCTCTTCCAGTAACACGGTAACGATGTCGCCAAGCCCATGAGGTTTGGAATCATCATAGAGATTCTGTGCATGATCCACATTGAACAGTGAACCTGTTGCTGCAGCATAGTGCTCAGGTTTCTGCTTTGGATTTATCGGTGCCCAAGCAGGATCTCCCGCTAATGGATCCGTACGGTTTCGTAAAGTGTCAACAATCCCCCCGCTCTCTTCATCACTTTTATCGCCTTCAACCGCATCCACAACGGTCGTGGCAGAGTTGATATCGTCCTCTTCCATCGAAGGCGGCAATGCACAGCCGGTTAATAACGCTGCTAGTGTGAGTGTAATAATTCGTTTCATCACAGGGTTCCTACATTAAAGCTGTTGGTTAACAAAGCTCATCATCTTATCTACAGCAGAGATCACTTTAGAGTTCATTTCATAAACGCGTTGCGCTTCAATCATGTTGACCAGTTCTTCGGTGACATTCACGTTCGATGTCTCAAGCATGGATTGACGAATCGCCCCTAACCCTTCCAATCCTGGTGTTCCCTCTTGAGCTTCACCACTAGCACCGGTTGGTAGATAAAGGTTTTGTCCAATAGGCTCAAGGCCACCTGGGTTAATGAAATCCACGGTAGTAATTTGACCAATTACCTGGTTCTCTTGCTGACCTCGCAGCCGTACGGAGACTTCACCATCGGTGCCAACGGTGACATTAATAGCATCATCAGGAATAGTAATTTCAGGTTCTAATGAATACCCTGATCCCGACGTTACCATGGTGCCTTCATCGTTAAGGGTAAACTGACCATTACGCGAATAACCAATATTGCCATCGGGCATTAACACTTGAAAGAAGCCATCGCCTTCAATCATCATGTCCATCGCGTTAGAGGTGGTTTGAGCATTACCATTGGTAAAGACTTTTTGGGTTGCCACCACTTTTGCACCCGCCCCAAGCATTAAACCACTCGGCATTTCAGTGTTTTGCGATGACTTTGCTCCTGCTTGATTGATATTCTGATAAAACAGATCTTCAAAAACAGCACGGCCTTTCTTGTAACCTATGGTTGAGGCGTTAGCTAAGTTATTCGAAATAGTCGAAATGTTAGTCTGCTGCGCGTCTAAACCCGTTTTACTGACCCATAATGCTGGATGCATAATTTAATCCTTTACTCTCTGTTTAGGCTAATGATGACATTAGCTACTGCGCAACAACATGTCAGAGGCTTTATCCATCTCTTCGGCTGTGCTCATCATCTTAACTTGCATTTCAAATTGACGCTGAAGGTCAATCAAACTTGTCATTTCACCTACGGCATTAACGTTACTGCCTTCGATGGCACCGCTTAAAATGGTAATACTGGCATCAGCTTCAAACTCCGCATCGGGGTTTTTTGAACGAAACAGACCGTTAGTATCTTTAAACAGTGAACGATTATCAGGGCGAACCAATTTAATTCGATCTATCTCTTCCATCGCTTCTGCTGGTGCGCCTTGCTCTAACACAGACACAGTACCATCACGCCCAATCTCTATTTTCGCGAGGGGAAGGGGCAGAGTAATTGGTGCATTATTCTCACCAAGAATCAGTTGACCACTGCTGTTCATTAATAGACCTGATTGATCGATTTTCAGGTTGCCTGCTCGGGTTAACCCCTCTTGGCCCGTGTTGTCTAGCACTGCTAACCAACCATCACCTTCAATCGTAATGTCCAGATCTCGACCTGTGGTAATCACTGATCCTTGCTGAAAGTTTTGTCCAGGACGTTCTGTCATATTAAACACACGAGTAGGTAGACCTTCACCATAAGCTTGCATTGACCTTGCTTGTGCTAAATCAGCTCGAAAGCCTGTAGTACTCACGTTCGCCAAGTTATTTGAACGAAGCTGCATAGCTTGCATATTCTGCTTTGCCCCACTCATGGCGAGAAATAGTGCGCGATCCATTGTCTACTCCTGAAATCGTTATTAATCAGGATAAAGCAATAACTGTGCCATGAATTAATAATCTTTATTTTCAATGGTTTGAGATTTTTTTGGAGGTGGTATTTGAAGAGTAACCGATGTTTAATGCAGGAGTTGGTAAAAAATTGCCACCTTCGATGAGGTGGCAAAGACGAAAACGATAAGAGGCAGTTCTCTATCGGATTTGTAGAATATTCTGTTGTAACTGATTATGAACTTCTAATGAACGTGAGTTCGCTTGGAAGTTTCGCTGAGCTGAAATTAGATCAACCAGCTCTTGCGTCATATCAATATTCGATTGCTCAATGGTACCACTTTGAATCGCACCAAATGAGCCTTGATTTGCTTCACCCCAGACCGCTGCACCAGATTTCTGGTTCGCTTGCCACTGAGTACCACCTTGCTGAGATAACCCCTGCATATTAGCGACACGTACTGTAGCAATACGTCCTAGAGTGACATCTTGGCCATTCGAGTAAGAACCAACAATATTACCGCGCTCATCGATGTCCACCTTGGCTAAGTAACCCGTGGTAGCACCATCTTCATTAAATCGACGCATTTCAAAAGGAGCAGCGTATTGCGTTGGTGTATCAAAATTCATGGTCAATACTTGAGAGGGATCAGCACCATTTAGATTCATCGTACTCGCATCACCTAACGCCTCGGAAATGATCGGTTGGCCAGCATTGATAACTTTCGGGGTACCATCATGATTAAACTCTAGAGTATGGCCCACATGTCCAGTCGCACTGCTTGCATCTCCACCAGCAATGTTCACCGGTTTTTCACCCTCTGCGTCAGTGCCTGTGTAATACACACTCCACGTATTGGGCTTAGTTTGATCTTTCACATAATAGGTGGTCATTTTATACGGCTGACCCTTTGAGTCATAAACCGTAATAGACGTCGACTTATTATAGGTATCTGGATCGTTGGCATCGAACAGAGCGACATCTTTTGCCGGAGCATTCGATGGCAAGTTCAATCCGATCTCAACGTTCTCAGACTGTTTCGGTTTACCAAATTGATCGGGTACTTTGATCGCTTTGGGTTCATAAGAGGTGACTTCACCACTTTCAGCATCAACTTCATAACCTAACAATGATTGATTATCTGACGTTACCATGTAGTTATCTTTGTCTAAATGAAAAGCGCCATTTCTTGTTAGTTCATTCGTTGCTGGTTGAAGCCTATTCTTAGCCACGGCAAAAAAACCTTGCCCTGCAATTCGTAAGTCCATCGGATTGTTGGTATAAATACTAGAGCCTTCATGGAATTGTTGTGCCACTATGGACGTATTAGCACCACCGCCCGTTGTGGTCTTAGCATTTGAGAACAACGATGTAGAGTACACATCTCCAAACTCAGCACGGGACTCTTTAAAGCCGTATGTGTTGGCATTGGCAATGTTATTACTGGTTGTATTCAAATCTTTTTGGGCAGCGGCTAAACCGCTTAATGATACATATGACATTCCTGAATCCCCTATCTAACTCTTTGTATTATGCTTTGCCGACTTCTAATACTTCTGCAAGTCGAACTGGTGACTGGAAACCAGCTAGATTGAGCAATACATTTCCATCGCCTTTACCAAGAAGAACACTGTTGACGTTTGCGTAAGTTGAAACATCAAACTCTTTGCTCTCTCCGTCTAGTATGCCACCCGCTTTTACACTGTAGCGGCCAGCAGGCAATGCGTTGCCGTTTTCATCTTTTCCGTCCCACTCAACTCGAGTGTCGCCTGCAGGTTTAGCGCCCGCATCTAAGGTTCGCATTAACTGTCCTTGCTCATTCTCAATACGAACGAGTAAGTTATTAACCGATTGCGGCAATTTAACCATTGCTGCCATGCCCTTATCTGCTTCTTTTAACCCTTTTGCGCCTGGTACTAGAACATCACGGCCAACCAGCGATGACGCTTGTAGAGCCTGATTAGAGGTCATAGACGAGTTCAAACTATCGAACTGGCTATTCATCTTTCCGATACCATCAACGGTGGCAAATGATGCCATTTGCGCAATCATTTGATCATTACCAACTGGCTTAAACGGGTCCTGCTGGGCAAGCTGTTTAGTCAGCAAAGAGAGAAAGTCCTCTTGCTTCAGTTCGTTTTGACCTGTGACTTTTTCTTCACCTTTCAGCTTCTTGTCTTGCATATCTTTCAGCTGATCGATGTAGGATAGGCTGTTTTGACCTATGCCGTTAATTCCGGCCATAATATGTCTCCCTTACCCTATTGACCCATCTGCAGCGTACGCAGCAGCATCTGTTTACTTGCATCAGCAACCTGTACGTTCGTTTGGTACGCACGTGATGCTGAGATCATATTCGCCATCTCTTCCATGACATTCACGTTAGGCTTAAAAATATAGCCATCTTCATTTGCCATAGGGTGATCTGGTTTATATTCCGCAACAAGAGGTTTTTGACTCTCAACAATACCGAGAACTTTTACCGGGACACTCTCATCACGGTTATATTTTGCTTTGCTCAATTCCGCTCCAAAGATGGCTTGACGGGCTTTGTAAGTCTGCTCAGCTGAGCTACTGACACTGTCCGCATTTGCCATGTTACTCGAGGTAGTATTAAGACGAACCGATTCTGCACTCATGGCCGAACCTGTAACGTTAAAAACATTAAATAAGCTCATCTGTTATTGCCCCTTAATTGCTTTGGTTAAGTTTTTGAACTTGCTACCTAAAAAGTCCAAAGATGCTTGATATCTCAATTGGTTCTGCATAAATAAATTACGCTCCAAATCCACATCTACCGTATTGCCATCACCCGTATCAGGTTGTGTCGGAGTACGGTACATCTTTTCACCCGTCACCTTAGTAGAGGCATTAATGTGCCGTCCATCTGTGCGACTAAGGCCGATACTTGCCCCAGAGCTTGCCGCTTGTAGTGCTCGACTAAAGTCCATTCCTCTTGATTTAAAACCTGGAGTATTTGCCTGGGCGATATTGGTTGAGATTATCTCAGCCCTGTCGCCACGGACGCCAACGGTGTGTTGGTGTATACCCAATGCGTTATTAAAAGAAATGCCCATATCTACCTCTACAAGAACGTTCAAACTGATGTTGCTTTACTCTTTTCTGATAAATCTTTTATTACGTATAAATAAATGCAATTGCTATGCCAAGATTTCACATAGATACATTCTAATAATGAGATAAGTTTAGCAAGGAATGAGCCAGATTGAATAAAAGTGACGGGAAAGAGGGAAAAAAAACGGCCGAAGCCGTTTATTTGATGTTGAAGAGGAGCGTCGTATCCGGTTATTTCAATTTATAAATAATACCTGGGTTACAACGTACCATTTCAAATTTATCGGTTAAACCCGTTAACGACTCAGAAGCCCCTAACAGTAAGTATCCACCTGGGTTTAAACTTCCCGCTAATTGATTAAGCACTTTCGACTTCATTTCCGGCGTAAAATAGATCAACACGTTACGGCAAAAAATAATATCAAACTTACCGAGCAGCGCGTAACTGTCCATCAAGTTTTGAGGACGAAAGTTCATCATTCGTTTTATTTTGTCATCAATCGCCATACGGCCATCGCCAACATCTTTAAAAAATTGTTTTTTTCGTTCTGGTGACAAGCCTCTACCTAACGCTAAGTTATCGTAGATACCGGCACGACAGTTATCAAGCATAGTTTGAGAGATATCCGTGCCCGTTATTTGAACATTAGGTAGAAAACCTGGTCGACGAGCTTGTATCTCGGCAATGGTCATTCCCATAGAGTATGCCTCTTGCCCTGATGAACTCGCTGCAGACCAGATTTTAATCGGACGTTTATTAGCGGCAAATTCAGGCAACAACTTCTCTGCTAACACTTTAAACGGATAGGTATCTCTAAACCACAACGTTTCGTTCGTCGTCATCGCATCCACAGCCGCCAGTTGCAGTTCTCTATCACGGCCAGTAGACACTTTCATTAATAACTCTGAAAGCGAGCTTAATGAAAAACGTTGAACAAGTGGGCTTAACCGACTGCGAACTAAGTACTGCTTGCCATCTCCAAGCGAGATAGCACACTTAGCTTCTAAAAATCGACTAAAATCACGATACTCTTGCTCACTAATACTTATTGAGGTCATTTTTGCTCTTATTTTTAATGTTCAATATTAATAGCCCATATAGGGCTGATTATTTTTGAGTCACTTCCATTGCTTCTTTAACTGCTGTCCCTAATTCTATAGGGTTAAACTTTGCAATAAATTTGTTGGCACCAACGCGCTCAATCATTGCCTGATTAAACACGCCACTTAATGACGTATGTAAAATCACATAAAGATCTTTTAATTGTGGATTTCGTCTGACTTCAGTGGTGAAGGTATAACCATCCATTTCTGGCATCTCAATATCTGAAATCACCAATGCGAGCTGCTCATAAATGCTGCCCTGCTCTGCCATCTGTTCTAGCAACTCAAGCGCTTCTTTTCCATCTTTGGCTAAAATCACTTCAAACCCAATGGCTTCAATCGCTCTTTTTACCTGTTTTCTTGCAACAGAGGAGTCATCTGATACCAACACTTTACGTGCAGTAACATCGCTGATTTCCGAAATCTCTTCAATCAGGCCAGCATCCATTGTCTCTTCAACTGGCATTATTTCAGACAATATTTTTTCTACATCAATAATTTCTACTAGATCTTCATCTATGGTAGTTACCGCTGTTAAATAGTGGTCGTTGCCCGCGCCATCAGGTGGTGGCAACATTGATTCCCAGTTAATATTGACTATTCTTTCTACTGAACTAACAAGAAAACCTTGGATGGTTCGATTAAACTCAGATATGACAAGAAAGCTCTTTTCGAGATCAACAACCGGTCTTCCACCAATAGCCTGACTTAAATCAATCACTGAGATTGTTTGCCCACGAATATGGGCCACACCTTTAACCATAGGGCTTAAATTTGGTAGTGCAGTTAGTTTTGGACACTGAAGCACTTCTTTTACTTTAAAAACATTTATCCCATAGCGTTGGCGACTCATTAAACGAAAGGTCAACAACTCTAAGCGGTTTTGTCCAACAATTTGTGTGCGTTGATTCACTGAATCAAGAATCCCAGTCATTTGTGTGGCTCCATCTTGTTCTTTTTTTAGTAGACTACATCTATGATCATCTATTCATTGCAGATAAGATAAACAGAATGAAATATTATAAAGTACATTCCTTTCTAAATGTATCATCCAC
>NZ_JAKJSQ010000081.1:0-14887 GCF_050337105.1 Aliivibrio kagoshimensis | reverse complement strand
TTGAATGAGACTACTATAACTTTGATCGCGATCATTCGTTTAGTTATTACCTTTTATTGATGTAATTATTATTAATAGTGGTTTTCTATTTTAATTAAGATGAGAGGTAGGTTATGTATTCATAATTACACAGTATATTATTCAAGATAAAATCTCGTAAATCCCCTGATTCTTTTGATTATAACCTCTATTTATACGATGAATATAACATGCTGAATAGATGAGTAATAATTTTATGGTAATTCTGTTAGTTACCTATCTGTTTACAGTCATAGTTAAAGTTTATGTTGAATTTGACAAGATATTAAACACTCTATATACCCTAAATAGTAATAATTTTCTGCAACTGACAATAATATATATAAGGTAGCGAGTATCATGATTACATCAGGTTATAGCTTTATTGCATTTATAGTATGTTTCGCAGCAGGCGTTTTTTTTGTTGAAGAGAAGTTAAAAGTAAAAACTAAATTTTTTGAATTTATTCCTCCTTTGGTCATTATCTATTTCGGTGTCATGTTAATGTCTACGTTTGATTTTTGGGAATTATCTATTGAGGGTGAAAAAACGGGAGCCGGAATTGCAAGGGCAGGGGTAAAAGGCGCTATATTGCCATCAATGATATTTTTAATGTTATTAAAGTGCGATTTAAGGCATATCATTAAACTAGGTCCTAAAATGTTGCTGGCCTTTTTTTCCGCCACTATGAGCATCGTCATTGGCTTTATTATTACCTTTATGATTTTCAAAGATATGCTTGCCCCTAACTCGTGGCAAGCATTTGGTGCGCTATCTGGTTCTTGGATAGGCGGTACCCAAAATATGGTCGCAGTCCAACAAGCATTGAATTTAGATGACGTCGGCATGGGGTACACATTATTGATAGACTCAATCGACTATTCAATCTGGATCATGTTACTGCTGTTCTTTGTAGGCTCTAGTAAACTCATCATGGCATTCAACCATTTTAATAGAGCGGATACACGCATTGTAGAAGAGCTCTCTCAGCGTTTAGCGGCCATTGATGATGAAGTAGCCAAAGAGGTCACTTTCCTTGACCTCTTCGGCGCGCTAGCATTTGCTTTGGGAACAGGTGCTATTTGCGTATGGGTAGCTCAATACCTACCTCACACCACTTTTTTAACCAGCACCACTTGGTCAATTTTATTGGTCACCATCATGGGTATTGTTGGTGGTATGTCACCGCTCAGTAAGGTACCTGGAACCAAGCAACTTTCGAATATCTTCCTCTATATCATGATCGGTTTGATTGCTTCCTCTGCAAACTTTGCTGAACTGACTGAAGCGCCGGTTTATATCATTGCAGGAGCGTGTATCTTACTGATCCATGCTGCGATTATGATTGTCATTGCAAAAATATTTAAACTCGATCTCTTCACCTGTTGTGTGGCATCCGTCGCTAACATCGGTGGCGTTGCTTCAGCACCTGTTATTGCCGGCGCTTATAATGACTCGTTAGTGCCTGTTGGGGTATTGATGGGCATGTTAGGAGCGATCGTCGGAACAGGAATGGGGCTGTTAGTGGCGAAAATCCTGTTTATGTTGGTGTAAATCAAAAGATAAATAAGACAAAGTGCTTAAGGTGTTTGTTGCTATTTAGCAACAAATGCCTTAGGTGCTTTTAGATGTGTGCTGTAGGTTGAAAGGTCAACTTCTGACAGTGAAATGAGAAAAATCATCACTAGAAAGTGATGTTGGTACTATTTTTATAAAAATTACCATTGTTTTTATCTATAGAACTATCATTATGCTAAAGTGATAACTACTTTGAAATAATCCCCAAACCCCTAAAGTCAAACTTTAATGCAATGGTAATAAAGATGTTTTACTTAAAGAAGAATATATGGCTAGCTTTTTATTTTATTACAACTTTATGGGTCATTTTTATTATAATTTCTATCTATTTTACTGTTGATAAAACCTTTGAAGAAGTAAAGGCTAAACAACAAAGTGTGACTGTAATGGCTGTGAATTCATTACAGTCAGCATTTAATAAATATGATATAATATTGGACTTCATATCAGAAATAATAATAAGTGATATGGATGATTTAGAAAGAAATGATATTAAATTGTCTCTTATTCCCATGACCAAAATAGATAAATCTATTGTGTCGATTAATGTAATTAAAATGAATGGAGACCTCTATCTAGATACGTCCTTAAAGAATGACTCAAAATTGCCATATCAATCAAATATAGAAGGGTTTATAAGTGATTTCATTGTTGGTAATATGACGTTGCATCGGACTGTATATGACGACTTTTCAAAAAAATATATATTACCAATAAGTAAGGTTGTAAGGGTAGACGATGGAGGTCGTTTATATGTCCTCGTTTTGCAAATTGATATAGATAAAGGTTTCCGTTCTTTTTTAATGAATAATATTGAAGATGAATTAGATGACACTTACTTATATCGTGAGAATGATCACTATTTTCAAATAGCACCGACGAATAGACTAAAAGATATTGACATATACAATTATCAAGTAGATGACGAAGAAGTAGATAAGGCAATTTCTAGAGTGGAGTTACAATCAAAACACTCTTATGAATATATGAAATCAAGCGGAGAAGTGGTTTACCATAAGATATTGTTTCAAGGTCGTCACTCTATTGCTGCAAGTCTTTTTATACCAGAATACAAATTATGGGTTGTATCAGAAATTGAAATTGATAAAGTTTATAATATCATGTATGTGAAAATTATCATGATTGTTGTTTTCTTTCTATTTTTGTTGACCATTAGTTACTACCTATTTAAAACTATCTACTCTAGTCAAAGAAATAGGGGGAAAATGCTACAGTACCAAGCAGAACATGACCATCTTACTGGACTTAAAAATCACTATCACCTAAATTGTTATCTTGAGAACACGTCAAATAAAGAGGCATACTCAATCTTTCATGTTGTAATCGTTGACCTAAAAACAATACAAAATAATCATGGACATAAGATTGGTGAAGAAATCATAAAAATGATTTCAAAAAGGCTTCAGGGAATTGTAAGTGTAAGTGACTTATTAGTAAAATATAGAGATAATGAGTTTTTAATAATAAGTTTCAATAATGGAATAGTGGATATAGAATTTAGTGATAAAATTTTAGAAACATTTTTAGAAGAATTCATAATAAATGACAATGCTTTCATTTTAAATATAAATATTGGAATTGCTAGTTATCCAGTTAATGGGGAGTCATTAGATGCGGTGTTACTCTCTGGTGATATTGCGGTTTCAGAATCAAGGAAAAGTGGAAAACAAGTAGTATTATTTAAAGAGAGCCTGAAAAATGCATACCTAGAAAGAGAGAGTATTGAACATGAACTAAAACACGCAATTGTTAAAGATGAACTTTTTATGGTTTATCAGCCACAGGTTGATAAAGAGAAGAGAATCAAAGGAGTTGARGCGTTAATAAGATGGAATAATAACGTTTTAGGTTTTGTTACCCCAGATAAATTTATTTCTATTGCAGAAGAGTGTGGCCAAATGCCAAGTATTGGTGATTATGTCATTAATAGGGCTATAAATGATATTAATAATATTTCTAGTGAAACAGGTATTGAATTAGACTTGTCGATAAATGTATCTGTCAAACAGTTTCAACACCCTGAGTTTTACAATAAAATAACCACAGCAATAGAAAAATATTCCTTTGAGCCACATCGTTTGTTATTAGAGGTCACGGAGAGTATATTCATTGATGATCTCCCAACAGTCTTGTCTATCATGGAAAAATTAAAATCGATAGGTCTGAGAATATCGTTGGATGACTTTGGTACAGGCTATTCCTCATATAATCTATTGAAAAATCTACCGATCGACGAGTTGAAAATTGACAAAAGTTTTGTTGATGATGTGTTAACTAATTCTACATCTCGTATAATGCTTGAAAGTCTCATATCTCTTGCTAAACAAATGAACATTTGTACTGTTGCTGAAGGCATCGAACATGAAGAGCAGCATTTAATTCTATGTGAAATGGAATGTGATATTCTTCAAGGGTATTTATTTTACAGACCATTGAAGGTTGATGACTTAAGAATCGAATTGGATAAGAGTGAGACAACTAATTGATACGTTCTCTTTACTGCCATTGACTGTTAAGTTGGTGACAGTTATTTATAATAGCTCCCCTAGTTTGTAAAAACGTGAATAAATTGATATTACTTAACTTTACATTGCTTATTTGAGCTTAGGGTAATGATCTATGCTACGTTATAAAAAGTGATTTAGTGTGGAAGTGTTAGATCTAAGTTGTTGGGAGAGTACGATGAAAGTAAGTAAACTGATGAGTCGAAATATTGTTATTGTCGAGTTGAATGATCCCTTAAGTCGAGTGAAAGAGCTTTTTGAACAGACGTCATTTCACCATCTGCTTGTGGTTGAAGATGGAAGAATGTTTGGGGTTATCTCTGATAGGGATCTGTTGAAATCAATTAGCCCTAATATCGATTCTGTCGCTGCTACAACAAGAGATTTGGCGTCACTCAACAAAAAAGCCCACCAAATCATGACACGTCAGCCAATTTCATTAAACGAAAATGCCACCGTTACCGAAGCGATAGACATATTCAACCATAACAAAATTTCCTGCATCCCAATTATCGACGACACTGAAAAACCTGTTGGAATCATCTCCTGGCGAGACATCATGCGCGAGCTGGGCAAACAGTGTAAACGGGACACTCAAACACAAAAAAGCCGCTGATAAATCAGCGGCTTTTTTTAATGTGGCGGAGAGATAGGGATTTGAACCCTAGGTACGCTATAAACGTACGCCGGTTTTCAAGACCGGTGCTTTCAACCACTCAGCCATCTCTCCGTGTGGTGTGCGGGCATAATAAGGAGATAGCGGTTTGTTGTAAAGCATAAATTGGCAAAAAAAGTTCAACTGCTCATTATTGCTGCACATTGATCGTAACGTAAGCAGTGTAAAAGGGTTCATGGCTAGATTGGTTATATTTAAAGAAAGTTCCTCGCTTAATTTGCTACAATCAGCACCATATTTGTTTCAATCTTCAGCTTCATACAGTAGGTATCTTCAATGGCTTTCGCATCTCTAGGTTTAAATACGTCACTCACAGATACTGTGAATCAACTCGGATTTACTACCCCAACCCCAATTCAAGCTGAAGCCATTCCTTATGTATTGGACGGTAAAGATGTTTTGGGTGGCGCTCAGACCGGAACCGGGAAAACGGCGGCATTTGGTCTGCCTATCATTCAGAAGTTGATGGAGTCACCCCTTGAAAGAGTCGCAGGTTCGATTGTAGTAAGAACCCTCATTTTGACTCCGACACGCGAGCTGGCTCAGCAGGTGTTTGATAGCCTTGTTAGTTACAGTAAGGGTACGGATGTCAAAGTCGTGGTGGCTTATGGTGGCACCAGCGTAAAAGTACAAACTGACAATTTAAAGGGTGGGGCGGATATATTAGTGGCCACTCCAGGCCGGTTGCTTGATCACCTTTACCTAAAAAATATCTCCTTGAGCCAGACAGAGTTTTTGGTTTTAGATGAAGCTGACCGCATGCTTGATATGGGTTTTATGCCTGATATTCAGCGAATATTGAATCGTATGCCGGTACAAAGACAGACGCTGTTTTTCTCAGCAACCTTTACTCAACAGATTAAAACCATTGCCTACAAAATCTTAGATGAGCCAATCTTAGTTCAAGTAACGCCTAAAAACAGTGCAGCAGACAGTGTCGAGCAGATGGTCTATCCGGTCGATAAACACCGCAAACCTGAGTTGTTGTCACACTTAATTGGTTCGAGAAACTGGCATCAGGTACTGGTTTTCACTAAAACCAAACAGGGTTCAGACCAATTGGTTAAAGAGCTTAAGTTAGATGGAATTAAAGCGGCTTCAATTAATGGTGATAAAAGCCAGGGAGCAAGGCTTCGTGCGTTAGAAGAGTTTAAAACGGGTAAAATACGGGTATTGGTTGCAACTGATGTCGCGGCACGTGGGATTGATATTCAGCAACTTGAGTATGTCGTGAACTTCGAACTGCCCTTTAAAGCGGAAGATTATGTGCACAGAATTGGCCGAACAGGTCGTGCGGGTAGCACAGGGTTGGCCATTTCATTAATGAGCCCAGATGAAGAGTACTTGCTTAAAGCGATTGAAACTCTGCTTGATACTCGCTTGCCTCAGGAGTGGTTAAAGGGGTACGAACCGGATCCTAACGCACCTAAAACAGTCCAACATGAAAAAATGAACAGAGGTCGTTCGGCTGAGAAGCGTAAAATGAAAGCTAAGTTAAGCATTCATAAAAACAGAGGGAAACGTGTAAAAAAATAGCACATGATAATGCAATAACCCTTAGCCTTCTGCTTTAATTAAAGAGTCATTGAAGCAGATTCTAAGGGATTGGTATGTCAAAAGAGATCAAAACACAGCATCTGTTTCACCCTTGGTTTGATTTTATCTGCTTAGGAGGGGCGTCATTACTGATATTACCCATGCTCTATTTTGTCTCTTCTGAGCAGCAATTGACATCTTGGTTAATGGTTACTCTGCTACTGGCTAATGTGATCAATCATCCTCATTTTGCACTCTCCTTACTCATTTTTTATCGTACATTCTTTCACAGCCTTATTGATCCTCTGTTTGATAAGATATTAAAAATACGAATGGTGTTTGCGGGTATCGTGGTGCCAGGCGTGATGTTGGTCTTCTTTTATCGATGTGTGGTGACTGCCGATTTAGTCACCATTGGTTACGCTGCTAATGCTATGCTTTTTCTAGTAGGTTGGCACTATGCAAAGCAGGGGTACGGCATGCTTATGCTGGACTCGGTATTAAAAAAACAGTTTTTTACTAAAAAAGAGAAAGACCTGCTTCGCTATAATGCTCACTTATGTTGGTTCTGCTTCTGGCTTTTTGCTAATGATGTGGTGTCAGAACGGTCTATATGGGGTTTACACTACTACAGTTTCGCTGTGCCAATTTCGATGTTATACGCGGCAATATTAGTCGCACTAGTGTCTAGCTCTATGGTTGCGCTACTGCTGTTTCGTGTTCATCTTTCATCAGATAGGTCATTGCCAATCGTTGGAGTAATGGCGTATACGGTGAGCATCTATGTCTGGCTGTTGGGGCGATTTCATCCGGCCATGCTTATGGTTATTCCAGTGTTCCACTCTCTGCAATACATCACGGTGGTTGCGCGTTATGAAATCAACCGAAGCTCTGTGTTTACTCAATCAAAGCGGGAGCAGAACGTTCACTTGGTGCTATTTTTATTGCTAGCGATTGGGTTAGGGGCATGCGGATTCTGGTTGTTGCCGATTCTTAATCAGCAGTGGGTAAAACCAGAATACACAACCACATTTGGGTCAGGGATATTCCTATTTATCTATTGGATATTTATTAATATCCACCATTACTTTATTGATAATGTCATTTGGAGACGTGAAAACAAGGAGACAAGTAAATACTTATTCATCCACTGAAATTATAAAATGAGACTAATGTTACATTTTTATGTCAATCATATATGAGCTTAAGTGATTATAAATTTAATGACGAAGAAGGAGTCATTCTCAATTAGCCCCAATAAATGAGATCCACGTCACCTATACCTCTGTAACAGAGTGCAATTAGCATGTGGTATCGAGAGACTGCTTTACTTAGTAGATTGTTATCAACCAGTACTGATGTTCAGTAATGAGGTTTTATGAATAATTTATCGATTAAGTTTAAGCTCTATATTCTTGCTGGATTAGTCTCTATCTGTCTGATTATATTGTCTTTAATATCATTGACTTCTTTTCATAAACTTGAACTATTAAATCAAACCTTAGTGTTGGTTCAAAATAGTAACTCGAATATGCTCATGTTACGCCGTAACGAAAAGGATTTTCTTGCCCGCTTGGATCTTAAGTATCAGCAGAAGTTTAACCATAACTATGTCGCCTTGCTTGAAGCGACTGAAAGCGTAAAAAATAATATTGAAGAGATTGGTTTGGGATACAGTAATGAGCTTAAAGATCTGAGTGACTATCTTAACCAATACAATACGACCTTTGAGCAAATTGTCTCGTTGCATCAAGAGATCGGCTTGGATCATGAAACAGGATTGATGGGAGAGTTTAGGCAATCTGTTCATAGTGCAGAAGATCTATTAGGAAAAGTGTCAGAAGCAACCCTTACTGCGAATATGCTCCATATGAGGCGAAACGAGAAAGATTACATATCTCGTAGGAATGAAAAGTACTTGGGCCACTTTAAAGACAACTACAGCAATTTTCATCTCACGTTAACTGAAACGGGTCTTAATGTAGAAACCAAAGAAGAAATTCACAGTAACATGAATAAATATCGTGAGATGTTCTTACAGTTTAGCCAGAATTATCAACTGCTTGGGTTGTCCCCTAAAGATGGCCTTTATGGCGAGATGAGGGATACCATTCACAAAACCGAAGGGATTTTCAGTATTTTAAACAATGAGTTGTCTGAAAGTGTTATGCAGGAAAACAGCTCGGTGTATAAAACTCTGTTTATCGCAACGGGCTTAATTATTGCCATTATCGTCATGGCGGTATTGAGTATTTCATATACCATCATTAAACGGTTGGGCCATTTAGAGAATCACTTGAGCGAAGTGGCATTGAAATCAGGCGATCTCTCTGCAGCGCTTGAAGTGAGCGGTAAAGATGAGGTGACAGTTATTAGTCAGTTATTCAATCAATTTGTGAATAATTTAAAATCTACCTTTAGTCAGATCCCGCCGTTTACTGAGAACCTTGAAAAAGCGTCGAACATTAATGCTGAAGTCTCTGAAAAGACCAATAGTTTAGCGACTGCTCAGCAGGCTGAGTCCGATTCACTGTCAGATGCAGTAGAACAGATGGTATTGGCAACCGAAGATATTTCCGCCAGCATTCACTTGGCAGCTACATCAGCCAATGAAGCCAATGAGTCAGTCGAAACAGGTAAAGGAGTTATTGACGGGGTCTGTAATTCGATCAATCAGCTGTCAACCAAGCTTAAATCCTCCGCAGAGTTGACAGAGAGTTTAGAAAAGAACAGTAACAACATTAGTGACGTATTAAACGTGATTCGTGACATTGCTGATCAAACTAACCTGCTGGCATTGAATGCAGCTATTGAAGCAGCAAGAGCTGGAGAGAATGGACGGGGATTCTCGATTGTTGCTGACGAAGTACGCTCATTAGCACAAAGAACTCAAGAATCAGCCTTACAGATCCAGTCATTGATAGATAACTTAAAAGTCGACGTAAAAACGACGGTAGATGCCATGCATGATGGTGCCAATAACGCGCTGTTGACCTCAGAGAATGCGAAAACAGCGATTCAATCATTAGACAGTATCAGCTTGGCAGTAAGTAAGATCTTCGAGCTGAACACCAGTATTGCCAGTGCTTCAGAAGAGCACAACCTAATCTCCAAAGACATCAGTTTGAATATCAGCAACATTAACAAAACGGCGATAGAAACAGCAACTCAATCTAATGAAACCAATCAATCTAGTGCTGAGATTAAAGACATTGCTGCAAACCTTCAGTCATTAATTTCCAGTTATCGTTTTTAATTGGTTTAAGGTACGTAATTTATCGATTAAAGTGGTTAATTGCTCTGTTTCAAATTCAATGAATAGCGCATCAGGATCAAGAATCGTTAACTGTTGCTCAGCGAAAGCGATCACTTTGACTAGGTAGTGGGAGGTTTCGTTGCTCCATAACCACGTATCGGCATCATGGATAATGGCGCTTATAGCAATGTCAGACGAAGCCGTTTCCAGTAATTTCATACGATAAAGGATGCTATAGGTTCTCTCAACGGTAAAGTGTTCAAGTAGATCATAGCGCCATTTTTCTGATTGTTTTTCAATCCGTTGGTAAAATTCATCCCAGCGTTCTTGTCGGTTGATTTGTTCAAGCAGTTCATGAGGTGACTCGCCAAAATTGTGAAAAACCGTTTCAACTTGCACATGACCATGGCCATCTGGGTGGTAAATTTCAGACTCTAACTCGGTTTGAAAAAGCAGATCTATCGGATTCATCCTATCCCCCATATAAAGTTACAGCGATTAAATTACATCATGTTTAATCGCTCTTACAATTGCTTGGGCGCGATTTTGCACTCCCAATTTTTGATAAATATTTTTAAAGTGAAATTTTACTGTGCGTTCTGAGATTGAGCAAATGATACCAATTTCCCACGAAGACTTCCCCTCCGCAGACCATGCAAGAACCTCGAGTTCTCTAGGGGTGAGTTTATCAATGGGGTTGACCAACTTTGATAAGGGTTTACACGATACTTCATTAATTAACTCTAACACCGCTAACTGCTCTTGATTAAGTGACGTACCGTATACCGAGGTGATGCTTAATTCGCTAGAAATCTGTTTCGCATTGAGAGAGCCAATACTCGCCCCCTCTTTTAACCCCATCTCCCCAGCGATGCCTAAAAAATCGGTTTGTTTTTTATCAAGGCCAATGATTGAAGGGATTGATTTCCAATTAAATGGCTTACGATGTGATAACGAACAAGTAATGACAGGGTCAATATATTGAAAATTGTTCTTCTGATAGGTGGTGGACCACTCAATATTTCTATCATTAACACCAAAATCTGATGAAATAACCTGATTTATATTGATTCTATTATCAGCACAGATAGAAAGTTGAACGAAAGCCACACCATCAACATCGAGAAAATCTTGTAATTTCCTCGTTGCTTTGGAAGCGTCATCCATTGATTCGATGGATGAAAACATTTTATATAAATCAAGCACTTTACTGATTTTCAAAAGATATCATTCTCTCACTTAGTAAGCATATATATATCAATATTCATACTATAACAGTGATTAATGAAGTCTATGTCTAGATCTCATTTGCGTGATGATAAACACGTCTCCTAGCATATAAATTTCATTTTGTTACTGCCCGACAGAACAGTATGCAAGTAAGGAATATCACGTTGTAATAGCTACCTAAGTACTATTACAAGGATACGTTTAGATATGCACTATTCATCAGCACATAAAGAGAATCAAAACGAAAATGCTGTAAATAATAATGTATTCAAGCTTTTTGATAATGTTACTGAAGAGATTTATTTAACTGATACACCCACCGTGCAAGAGATGAAAGATCTATTTGGTTTACGCGCTGAGGTTTTCTGCCGTGAATTGGCTTGGGTAGGAAATCCAGACGATAAAACTGAGATCGATGATTTTGATTACACTTGCACGCATATAGGTGGATTTGTTAATGACAATGCGGTTGGCTACCTCAGGGTGCATCCATATAAATCTTCATGGATGCTAAATACCATTTTTGCGGACGTTCTTCTTGATTCAACACCTGTGCCCCAGCACAGTAATGCTTGTGAAGTATCTCGATTATTAATAAAAAATGACTATCGAGGAAGTAAATGTGTTGAAGATAAAACGCTATTAACTCATCTGTTATCCGATCTCTATATACACTGTAAATCAAATAAAATTAGATATGTGTATATGGTGGTTACTCCAGTCACCTTAGCGGTCTTGGCTAGACATGGGCTTAAGGCGACACCTTTATGCGACTCGAAGGTGATGGCAGATGGATGTAAGGCGTTAGCTGCAGTTCTCGATTGGGAGAGTGTAACTAGAATTGGACCCGCACAAAAAATAGCGAGAGGTGCTCGTAGCGAATTTTAATTTATCTCAACACCGTAGGCAAAATAGTAATGTAACATTCCTATTTTTGGATATGAGTGACCGGTTAAGACAGATTGTCTTAGCCGGTTTTTTTATGGCATGATTGCTGAAATGTGAGTCAATTGGAGTAGATTGTGTTTACCGGAATTATTCAAGCAGTAGCAAATATAGAATCTGTCATGGATCAAAATGGGATCAGAACGTTTGAAATTGAATTTCCTACAGGGTTTTGCGACAACTTAGAAATAGGTGCCAGTGTTTCAGTTGATGGTGTTTGCCTCACCGTGACAGAGTTGCTCAGTAATACAAAGGTTAAGTTTGATGTGATGTTACAAAGCCTTAATATCACCACGTTAAGTCAGTATGCCAAACATACCCAAGTAAATGTAGAACGTGCGGCGAAAGATGGGGCTGAAATTGGGGGGCATCCATTGTCTGGTCATGTTGACTTCCATGCGGAGGTTTTCGATATTTCACACATTGATGATAACTATCGAATTCGTATTTCGGTGTCGAAAGAGTGGCTTCGCTATATATTTCCAAAAGGGTATATTGCGATCAACGGTGCCAGCCTAACCATCTCGGATGTGGATAAAAAAGAGGGATGGTTTGATGTGTGGCTGATTCCAGAAACCCGTCGTATGACGGTATTTGAAAGCAAAAAAGTGGGTGATGCACTAAATATTGAAATTGAACGTGGAACTCAAGTTGTAGTTGATACAGTCCGTGCCACTTTGGAAGAGAATTTAGGCGAGCTATTACCCGTGTTAGAAGCGCTACTTGAAAAACAGGGAGTGGATGTCACTTCACTGGCTTCGACCAAACTCGGTATCGAGAGTAAAAAATCTAACTCATAATGAAAGAGAGCGAGTCATTTGACCCACTCTCAATCGTAAACCACTAAGAGTGGTTACTTCATTTTGAGACTATTGTTGCTGGTGATAACGCTTTTGTAGTACTTATGTAGCGCTTTATCACTGGCTCTACGCTCCGCTAAGCTAGCACCGTTTCGGGCCTGCTCTCGAAGCAATTTTTGATAGTTTATCAAGCGTCGCTCTTCCAACTCTCCAGATTGAAGTGCCGCCTGCACCGCACATTTAGGTTCGCTGTGATGTTGGCAGTTACTAAACTTACACCGTTCGGCTAACTGGGTGATATCAGAAAAGGTTTCCGCTACGCCGTCAGCACACGCAGCCAATTGCAACTCGCGCATTCCTGGCGTATCAAGTAGCAAACCGCCGGTAGGCATTACATGCAGTGATCGCCCTGTGGTGGTGTGTTTCCCCTTACTGTCATCTTCACGAATTCCTCCGGTAAGCTGGGTATCATCATCGAGTAACGTATTAATTAAGGTCGATTTCCCTACACCGGAAGAGCCGATAAACGCGATGGTTTTGCCAGTACCGCACCAAGGAGAGAGTGCCTGAACACTATCACCATCAAGGGCGTTAACGGTCTCAACCATCAACATAGGGTCAATACTGTGGACCTGAGCAATATAGTCAGCAGGCTCTTCGCATTGATCCGATTTGGTTAATACAATAACGGGTTCTACACCAGCATCATTAGTGAGTGCAAGAAAGCGCTCAATACGACTTAGATTAAAGTCATGGTTGAGTGAACTGACAATAAAGGCAGTATCAACATTCGTGGCGATTAATTGTGATTCGATTTTGCTGCCAGCAGCTTTACGACTGAACTCTGAAAGTCTTTCAAAACAACGTATAAAGTGATGATCGCTATCAAGCAGTACCCAATCTCCAACCGTAATCTGCGGTAAGGACGGAGAAGCACTTAATGTGATGTCACCCAATTCAGACGCAAGTTTGAAACCAGAACGGTGATGCTCTTTTACACGAGCAAACACAGTCCCTTCATACTCTTCTAAAGTGAGTTGTTGTTGAAAAAATGGTCGCCAACCAAGCTGGCTAAGTGTTAATGGTGTTGTCATTATTTGAAACCCCAGACGTGATAATTCTAAGAATAATCCACAYCAAAAATATTTTTATAAGGGGTGTTATAACCATCTACAGAATGCAGACAGTGGTAGCCCCGGTTATTACCGGGCAAGAAAGGAGTTCGAAAGGTCGAATTAAGCGTTTCGTGCCCAGTTACTGTTTTTTAATACAATCATCATTTATTCCTTCTATATAAGTTAAAGACGCAAAAAGCATAGCAGATCTTTAATGCAAAGTTAATAACTGTAAATTTTCTCTCTCTGTCGCCACTATTTCACGAGTGAATTCCACTAAAATTTCTTGCTGTTGTTGGTTTGTCACACAGGCAACCACTTTAGGCGCTGGCTCTGAAATGATCTCACTCCATAGAGTTTGCAAGATAGCAGGGCTGCAGGACGATACTGAGCGGACATCGATGTCGCTCAAACGCTCAGAGTTGCGATAATCAAATCCTGGATCTATTTGCAGTTCATTGCAATCGGAAGGTGATTGTAATGCGCAGCTTTTGGCTTCGGCCAGAATAAAAGCTGCCTGATACGCTTGTCCCGCAGTAATAGTTAGCTGTACATTTTGCTTTTCAAGAGGAGTGATTGATTGGATAGAGTATGGGCTGCATCCACCACTAATATGGTGTCGTACTGATAATTTATAATAGGAGTCACCCTCAGGGGCGGATGTGAAATCACTGCGATAAAGCTGTAGCGTCTGACCTGATGAGGTGAGAACAGAAATGTCTTCATCTGTTTGAGTTCCCGTCACTTGGGCAAACTCTGTCATATCAATAAAGTCACACTTTCCGCCTGTTTGGCTGGCTGCTTGGAATGAGAACAGAGTGAGAAAAATCAGTGCAATGTGCTTAAAGTAGGTCATCTATCAGTTATCCATAACTTAGTGAGTAACAGTGAGTGTAATGTAAACCAAGCACGCTGACTACTTTACTAATAACAATGGCTAGACTAGGATTATATCCTATAGATACCAAGTAATTTTACGTCATGATTTATAAGAGATATATGATGAAATCATCGGTAGCATTATTATTGCTTTTTGTTTGGTGTCTTTTTTATAGCACTTTTTCAACTGCTGGAGACAAACCTCAAGTATTAATCGTCCACTCTTCTTACGAAACCTACTCTTGGACTGACTCAATTCAGCGAAGTATCGAACACGAGTTTTCAACATCGACCCTCGAACCGGAGATGTGGATCGAGTATATAGATAC
>NZ_JAKJSQ010000080.1:0-15117 GCF_050337105.1 Aliivibrio kagoshimensis | reverse complement strand
TTCAGATATTTATAAGTATTCAATCATGTCTATCAGTTCAGCAATCAAATCCATTCAAGACATCATGCGTAAAGATGCCGGTATCGACGGCGATGCGCAGCGCCTTGGGCAAATGTCTTGGTTACTTTTTCTTAAAGTATTTGACGCTCAAGAAGAAGAGTTAGAGCTTGAGATGGATGATTATCGTGAACCGATCCCTGAGCAGTTTCTGTGGCGTAACTGGGCGCAAAATGCAGAAGGTATGACGGGTGAAGAGCTGCTTGATTTTGTTAATGATGAGTTGTTTCCCAAGTTAAAAAATTTAGTGGCTCCAATTGATTTCAATCCTCGTGGGTTTGTGGTCAAAGCAGCATTCAGTGATGCATTTAACTACATGAAAAACGGCACACTGCTTCGCCAAGTGATCAATAAACTGAATGAAATTGATTTTACTAACTCTTCAGAGCGTCATCTGTTCGGTGACATCTACGAACAAATCCTAAAAGATCTGCAAAGTGCGGGCAACTCGGGCGAGTTTTATACACCTCGTGCCATTACCAAGTTCATCGTAAAAGTGACCGACCCAAAACTGGGTGAGTCTATTATGGACCCTGCATGTGGTACAGGCGGTTTCTTAGCGTGTTCGTTTGATCATGTAAAAGAGAACTACGTGAATACGTCGGTTGATCATGACACGCTGCAAAAGCAAATTCATGGTGTTGAGAAAAAACAGCTGCCGCACTTGTTATGCACTACCAACATGATGTTGCACGGCATTGAAGTACCTGTTCAAGTGAGACATGGCAACACACTGAATAAACCGCTTTCAAGTTGGGACGATGAGATTGACGTTATTGTAACCAATCCTCCGTTTGGTGGCACAGAAGAAGACGGCATTGAAAAGAATTTTCCTTCAGAGATGCAAACCCGCGAAACCGCCGACCTGTTCCTACAGCTGATCATCGAAGTGTTAGCGGCGCCTGTTAATGGACAACAAGGTGGCCGTGCTGCTGTCGTATTACCGGATGGAACATTATTTGGTGAAGGCGTAAAAACCAAAATCAAAAAGATGCTGACTGAAGAGTGTAACCTGCACACCATCGTGCGCCTACCTAATGGGGTGTTTAACCCATACACAGGCATCAAAACTAACATCTTGTTCTTCACCAAAGGCAAGCCAACCAAAGATGTATGGTTCTACGAGCATCCATACCCAGAAGGCGTGAAGAACTACAATAAAACCAAACCCATGAAGTTTGAAGAGTTCCAAACTGAGCTAGATTGGTGGGGCAATGAAGAAGATGGTTTTGCTAGCCGTGTTGAGAACAATCAAGCATGGAAAGTGCCAATCAGCGAGATCATTGAGCGTAACTTTAACCTTGATATCAAAAACCCATATCAAAGTGAAGTGATCAGCCACGATCCAAACGAGCTATTAGAGAACTACCAACAGCAGCAGCAAGAGATCTCACAGCTACGAAATCAGCTGAAAGGTATTTTGGGTGATGCACTGAAATCATCGGTGAATGCCAATGTTGAAGTAAATACAGATGAGAGTAAGTAATGAGTGCAGAACAAACCTCTATGAACCAGTTGATCACTGACAATATCGACACTTGGACTTCAACAGTCAAAACCAAGTCCGCCGCTGGCCGTGGCAGCAGCAAAAAGCGTGAACTCTATGGCGTAAAGAAACTGCGTGAGCTGATCTTGGAATTAGCCGTGCGCGGTAAGTTAGTACCCCAAGACCCAACGGATGAACCTGCTTCGGTATTGCTTGAACGAATTGCGGCAGAGAAAGCGCAGTTGGTGAAAGACAAAATAATCTCTCGTACAAAAGCACTTCCTGCATTATTGGATGGAGATATCCCTAATGACTTACCTAAGGGGTGGTCTATGGTTCGATTGGGAAATTTGACCTCTAAGCTTGGTTCTGGCAGTACTCCTAGGGGAGGTAAAAATGTTTATACCACAGAAGGCATACCATTTTTACGCTCGCAGAATGTACGAAATGAAGGAATTAAACTGGATGATATAGCCTACATACCAGTGGAAGTTCATCAAAAGATGGATAAAACGAAAGTGATCCCGAGTGATGTTCTATTAAACATCACAGGAGCGTCGCTTGGTCGTTCAACAGTATTTCCGGAAAGCTTGGTTGAAGCTAACGTTAGTCAACACGTTACGATTATTCGTCTGATAGAACGCCAGATGAGTCAATTTGTACATTTAGGGATTTTATCTCCAATGGTGCAACGACTTGTTTGGGGACGACAAGTGGGAATGGCGATTGAAGGACTGAGTAAAAAAGTTCTAGAGATGTTCGAATTTCCGGTTCCACCATTAAAAGAACAACACCGCATCGTCGCTAAAGTCGATGAACTTATGTCACTCTGCGACCAACTAGAACAACAAACTGAAGCCAGCATTGAAGCACATCAGGTATTGGTAACTACGCTTTTAGACACGCTAACCAACTCTGCTGATGCTGACGAGCTAATGCAAAACTGGGCACGAATCAGTGAGCACTTCGATACCCTGTTCACCACCGAAGCGAGCATCGACCAGCTAAAACAAGCCATCCTGCAACTGGCTGTAATGGGAAAGCTTATACCATTTGGTGAAACAAAAGAGACAACTCTGAAGTCAATTTTGACTTTTGGTCCACGAAACGGATTCTCACCTAAAGAGGTGCCATCTGAAACAAACGTGAAGGTTCTTAAGCTTGGAGCTACATCATATGGTGAACTCAATGTGGAACAGTCGAAGTTTGTAGATGTGGATGTATCAGATAAGCCACATTTATATCTAACAAAGGGGGATATCTTGATTCAACGTGGCAACTCCGCAAATTTTGTTGGTTCTAACGTATTGATACAAGAAAGCTACAGTAGTCTTATTTACCCAGATTTAATGATGAAGTTACGCGTCAATGAAGAGATATTGCCGAAATATGCATCGCTTGTACTCTCTTCTAAGCAATCACGTGAGCATATGTGGCGTCAAATGACAGGAACATCAGGAACGATGCCAAAAATTAGTAAAAAGGTTGTAGAGGGCGTTCCTGTGTTTTTTCCAGTTGACCTTGTTCGTCAGAAACTCGTTATTGACAAATATGATGAACAAATAGATATTTGCGACCAACTAAAAAGTCGCTTAAAAGAGTCTCAAACAACTCAGCTACACCTTACTGACGCTATTGTTGAGCAGGCGGTGTAATTATGGCTGATGTGGGTACAGTATATAGTCTAAATGTTATTAAGGATTTAACTGATGATGAGCTATACCAAAAGCTCTATGAAAGTTGGGGAATAACGGATCGTAAAATTGATGTTTGGGGAGAGTTGAACATCAATGAATCAGGCAGTTGGGCGGGACTTCGTAATGCGAAAACGCTCAATGGTAACCAAAACATAGAGTACCCATTGGCCGGATCGCATGAATTGCAATCAGGTGTATTTTTAAGCCCTGTGGTTGCGCAAGTGATACTTGGTAATGACAAAAGAGGATTAGTCGCTTGTGAGTTAACATTAGCGTCTACCGCGCAAAGGCTCAGAAAAAATAACCCTTTCTTATTAGCCGTTAAAGACCAAACGGTTGAACGTTTAACCTACTTGCCAGGTGCATTATCTAGCACAGAGCGGCAAGCAATCATAGATGATGAAGATAAAACACTCATACGTAAGGTAATCTATGATGCGGAAGTTGAGAGTGTTAAGGATAAAGTCGCTTTAGAAATAGGTGCTTTAGAACAGGCATTGGAAGAAAAACAACAAGACATTACGAAAAAATCAGAAGGCCTGGATGATTTACATGAAGACAAACAGCAGAAAGTTAACAAATCCGAAGTAGCGCTTAAACGCTTAACTAAGAAAAACGAGAAACTAAATAGCGACAATGACCAGATAAGCCAGAGCATTAAAGACAATAAAGCAAAATTAGAAGTAATCATCGAAAAGAACCAAAAAATAGAGGAAAACATGGCCAGAAAAATAGAAAAGCTTACCAATTTTATCGAAGAAAAAGCTGTGTTTCTAAAGACTTTTGAGTTCATTGATGAAGAAGATTTTGATAGTTTTATTCATAAAGTAGATAAAAGTCGTGATACGTCTAAGTTACTTAGCTTTAATGATGCGTTAAATGCGGATTATAAGCAGGCGGTATCCTATATTCAGGCATATTTAGAAGCTCAGGATATTTTGTACCCTCGGCATATCATTGAGAACTACCTTACATTGGTACGCTCAAATGATTTGATTATTCTCGCAGGGGATTCAGGCTCAGGTAAAACCAACTTGGTAAACTCATTTGCTGAAGCCGTAGGCGGTGTATCTAAAATTATTCCCGTTAAACCTAACTGGACCAGCTCAGAAGATTTACTGGGTTATTACAATCCACTAGAAAGAAAATACCTCGCAACGCCGTTCTTAGAAGCCTTAATAGAGGCACAACAAAATCCAGAGGTGCCTTATTTTATCTGTTTAGATGAGATGAACTTGGCAAGGGTTGAGTACTACTTTGCTGATTTCTTATCCAAACTTGAAGAGCGTAAAGAGCAACCTATCATTGAACTCTATTCAGATGATGAAGCTTCCCATGTTTTATCTGAGTTAAAAGGGGTTAATGCAGTTATTACTGCAGCGCAAGAAAAGTATTCGAAAGGCGGTATCACGGATTTTGTGGGTTTGATGACAGATGAGGATGTGAACGCTGAAATCAAGCGCGCATTTGGTTTTAGCGAAAAAGAGTCGCTGATCAAGTACCATGGCGAAATCAGACGAATGTTAGGCGGGATAATAAATACCCCCTCATCAATAACGATACCTGCTAATGTACGGATTATTGGTGCTGTGAACATCGATGAAACTACTCATTATTTATCTCCAAAAATTCTTGACCGTGCTCATATCATGAAATTTAAAAGCCCACTATTGAGTGATTGGGATAGTATTCTTGCAGAAGTAGAATCATATGGATTTACAGATGTTGCAAAGCCACTGTTGTTTACCATTGATGAATTAGGCGTGAGAGCACCTTATCCCAAATATGATGGCAAGAATAAATTTTGTGCATTATTCAAAGAATACAACAGTGAATATTTTCACCCACTAGGGGTCGAGTTTGGCATGCGAACCATTAGGCAAGGTTTGAACTATTTAGCACTGTTTAGTGAAGTTAATGACGATGAAACCCAAGCAATCAATAATTTCATCATTCACAAAGTACTGCCTAAATTTACTTTTGATGGGGATAAAAAATCTGGCGAGATGAACAAGTTAGAAAGGGTTGCTCAGGTTTTTCATCCTAATCTTGAGAAATTACTTAGAGGTATTGATGGCGAATTTTCGGCGCATATTGCCCTTCGTGAAATTATCGACAATGCTGAAAGTAATGACAGTATTGTGAATTATTGGGCCTAATTAACTCATGTCGGCATATGATTTTGAAATTAGGTACATTGAAGCTCAATGGTATGATAAGCATACACTAATCAATTTAGTTGAATCGATTCATCCGTTAAAAATTGAACAGGGAGAGGTTTTAAATTCATTTAAAGCCTACACGACTATTTATCCAAAGATCGATGAGATGGATAAGTGTAATTTTGCCATTCACTTTAATGTCGAACCTGAGGCTCCCCCCTATATTCTCTCGCCTAACGGTACACAAACGCCTTTAATGAAGGTTATCAATCCACATACACAAAAAATATGGTGGACGGAAGGGACTGTATGGCTAAAAAAATATAAACGGTGGGGAACACAAGCATTTCGTACTGCAGGTACGATAACAATTATTTCTGGCGAGAAGACTTTTGAAGTTTATATTGGCTTATCTGATGATAGTGAACAGGCGCTAAATCGATATTTAGCAAGTTTTAAAGATGATCTTTGGGAGTTGATTTTAGATGATAATAGCTATGTAGGTGGCAAAGTTAAGAGGGCTAACTCTGGAGGAATAGATGAGTCAGTTTTGAAGCTCATATCTAATTTACTAGCCCACGCTAAATTAATTGTAAGTAAACCCAAAGCAGAGCTTCGTGAAATACAAAGTTTAAAGGATCGTAAACAAGTTAAACCTGTTCCTAGAACTTTTATGGAGTTATCAACCAAAGGGAACGCAAAAAAACTGACAAGTCGTGGGACGGAGCCCTCGTATAATGTACCTGAAAATAAATATATTCATTACGTGATATCCAGCACCTATAAGCTTATTAAGCAGTTAGTGCAGATATCTTCCAGCAAAGGCTCACGTTATCAAGGCAATATCGAACAACTAAATAAACGCTTGGATGCACTTAAAGATCAAAGAGCTATTAATAAAGATCTGGTTTATAAGGACTTACGTGTTCTGGAAGATTTGTGTGATGAACATAAGCTTAGTGATGAATTAAATCAGAAACTGGACCAAACAAAAGCGGTCGAATTTCAAGATAAAATATATATTTACTACATTAAGGTAACAGGTAAAGTAAAAGATGTGGAAAAGACTTATTTTGTTGAGTATAAATATTATGAAAATCAGTGGTGGAGTGATAGAAACGCTGATCAAGCAACAAAATTTTTCAATATATCTTCGGTTTCACACCTTGATTTAAAGGTAGGTTTTGAGTACCAAATAAATGCGGCAGTTGTTCATAATCAAGGTGTTGGTAATAATGGTAAATCTTACGAACGGTTTAATGTTCAATATGTCAATTTGATAAGAATTCTTCCAACATCTGAGCAATTAAAGAGGAATCGAAAAAAGTTAATTAATTACCAAATAGACATTGAAGAACTTAAAAAATCRAATTGGGTTCGAGCATTAAATAGAAAAGAATTAGATGAACAACAAAAAGAACGAAAATCCATTGTAAGTAGAATTCACTTTTTTGAGACTGCGCTGGAGAATGCCGATGTTGTTCTGAAGTCGTTAGAGCCCAAAATTAAGGCGTTTAAGACGATCGAGAAAGCTTTTAAAAAATTAGGGATTAAGACCTCTAGCTCATTTCCAAACTCAATGACTTTTGTTCAGAACCAAGATTATCAATATGCTCATACGAGTTATCGAAAAATAAGAGAGCAGATAGGACTAGCAGATGATGATTTATTGCTTTCATTAGAGAAAATTGATTCTATTGGATTAATAAATATGCCGATTCTTTATGAACGATGGTGTTTATTGCAGATTACGAAGTCGTTACTTTTCCATTTTAACTTTACATCTGATAGTGGTTGGAAACGTAAGCTAATCAAAATGATACAGGAACCTCAAGCGAAAGAATCATTGAGGTTTAGACAGATAAATACTCGTCGAGGGATAAAGCTTGAATATGAGCCTTTGCTTGATAATGGACGAGCGCCTGACTTTATGATTAGAGTAGGTACAAGGAGGAAAAATAATGAATTGCAGTACAAGAATCTTGTAATAGATGCTAAATACCATAACTCAGAATTCCTTGCGTCTGAAGGTGGTATTGCTGGCGTAGTATATGAGATGGCACATACTCGTAACTATAGTGAAAATGGACAGAATTCAGTATATATTATTCATCCAACTTTAGATGCCATAACAGCCGCCGGTGGTCCTATCTCGCCACAAGCGTGGGCCGAGACAAGTTACCTCGGAGAGCTAAAATTATTTGATTGGGATACACCGAGAAACATACATCAGTATGGGGCTATATCTGCAAATCCTTCAAAATCTATTCGGTATTTGGATGACTTTAATAGAATAATTGGGATGTTCCTTCAGTACAGTATCGAAAAATCCTACCAGTGTGACGATGATGATGATGTGGATGCAATTAATTTTTGTATAGCTTGTGGTTCTTCTGATTTAACAGAGCTCACAATCCCTCAACGTCAATATAATGGTCGAAAGGTAAATGAAAAAAAGCATTGGTATCTCTGTAAGAGCTGCTCACATCATACAACTTATAACCACTGTCATAACTGTAAGACTCGACTAATTAAGAATGGGGAGTACTGGACATACCATTCAATGATGCCAATGCAACCTACTAATATCAAATGTCCATCTTGTGAAGAACCGGTTTAGCTATAAAAACAGTTAATAGGCTCAATTATGTTTCAACCAACTGGGACAGACACCCTACGCGTTACTGAAATAGCACTTGGGTGTCTTCACCACACTTACATGAAATCGTATAAGTATTCTTTCTCTTTCGGACTTTTGCACCGCTAGCATCGCAGGAGTAGCAGTTAATCCGCAGTGCAGTATTCACCTTGCACTCAGGGCAATACACATAGTATCCGTATTTACCGTATCTCGGCTCTGTCTCTATGCTTTGGCACTGCTTACAACCAAATCCATGTCTAACACTAGGTTTAGTTGTCTCCTTGGGTATATCGGTGGTAGTGGAAAAAAGGGTGTGTCCAACGCCTCCAACCTCTGCTTTGTCATTTTTTGGGGAGCTTGTAGCAGACGGGATATGTTGGTCAATGAGAAAGTGGACTATGCGATAAAGCTCATCACGATTAAAGTTAGGGTTTGCATTTAGAATGACTCCCGAACGATGCTGTTTAATTAGCTTGTTAACGGCGCTAGCAATCGATTCAGACTTTGTGAGCTGTTTTGATATGCTTTTAGGCGCGGAGTCACGATCAATGAGCGCATCATTTGAAGCCGCACATAACTGGTCCCAACAACGTCCGCCAAAATATGCCTGTATAAAGGTGATTTTTTCTAATAATGACTTTGAATTCTCATTTAATAGTGCTTTTAGGAGCTTGCTTTGCAGTTTAGCTTGCTCGATTGGAGAGGGCATACCTGTCCATTTGCCCCTGACCGTTCTACTCCACTCTAATTGGTTATTGATTTTGACCTCACCACGAATGGATTTTGACTCAATGACAATAAAGCCTTTGTTGTAGATAACAAGATGATCTATTTGAGCGGTTTCATTTTTAAACTGTATCCGCAGATCATTAATAATGAACACATCACCCGATTCTGCAAACTCTCTGCGTAAATAGAATGCAACATCTTGTTCAACTTTAGCGCCTGCTTTTTGTTGAACACTTGTTTCTGATTTTGAGTCTCTATCTTTTGCAATCATTTCGTCTTCCTAAGGCTTTGGATTGTGAAGCCATAAAATGCAGAAAAACCATAATTGGTTGAGTATGAATTATGCACATAAACAATAATAGAAAGGAAATCATTAAGTTAAATATGCGGATCAGCACTGAATAGTGCTGAGTAGGTTAATGAAATAAGAAACACTATCTTGGTAAATCCCTGTAGGGGGACTTGCCTTTCCTCTAAATATCATCAGTGATAAGCTGAAACTCCCTTCTTCACTATAGTACTAAAGGAGTAGCAGATGAATGAACATGGTAAATTGAATTATGTTGAGTTTGGAGCCAAAGATTTAGCGGCTACCAAAGCGTTTTTTAGCGCGGCGTTTGATTGGTCATTTGTTGATTATGGTCCTGACTATGCCGCATTTTCTAATCAAGGCTTAGATGGTGGCTTCTTTAAGGATGATCGCTGTAGCTTAACGTCGACAGGGGGAGCTCTGCTCATTTTTTACAGTAAAGATATTGTCGCTACGGAGGAAAAAGTGGTTGCCAGTGGTGGCACAGTGGTTCGTTCCATATTCGATTTTCCTGGCGGTTGTCGTTTTCATTTTGTCGAGCCGAGTGGTAATGAGTTTGCGGTGTGGTCGGAAGATGGCAGCGCAGAGAATTGAGTCTTAGTTCTTTGTTGTCACTGTTCATCGTACAATTATTTAATCATTAAAGGAGAGAGAAAATGGAATTTATTGAACCCTATAAATTAACGGTTCTGATTTTAGGGTTATCAGGCGTTATGTTTTGGCTGCAGTTAGTGGTGACTGATGTGGTTGGAATTGCCACAAAACATACCCCTGGTTACAGTATTGAGCAAAATCATGATCGTTTTCTATTTCGTTCTGGTCGAGTATTTGCGAACAGTAATGAAACTGTCGGTATTCTGATTTTATTTGTTCTGTTTGCCATCTTATCTTCAGCAAATCCGACATGGCTGAATGGTCTTTCACTCGCCTATCTAGCTGGACGAGTAGGGCATATGATCTGTTATTACGCTAACCTCAAAACGCTTCGAAGTGTCTCTTTTGTCATCAGTTTTATCAGTTTACTCGGCATGTTTGTTGTAGGGTTACTTGGCTGGTTGTAGCTTTTTTATGTTACGTTCAGCTTGCGATAAATTGGGTGTCCAGTTTTCGGTTGTCGTTGTAATGGGTTACTAGGTACATTGCCCACTCAATGATTAGTGACTCAGGGAAAGACTCAAATGGCATATAAAGTATTAACAATAGACTCAGACTTTTTGAAGAAAGTGAGAGACCTTGGTATTGACGATCTGGACCAACCCGTTGAGTATTTAACGGCTGAAGGCGGCGAACCCTGCCGAGATGTGTTGCGTAGAGCCGAAAAAGGGGAGAAGCTGATTTTGGCTAGCTACTGCCCTTTTAAACAAGCAGGGCCTTATCGAGAGTATGGCCCCGTATTCGTGTTATTACATCCAGAGAGTAGTGAGTATGATGCTAGCAAGTTACCCCTACCAACAGGATCGAGCACCGATTACTTAGCCAGTTGCTTTGTAGTAAAAGCATACTGCGGTAATGAACGCATTGTGGATGCCAAGCTTTCGAGTCCTGAAGCGATGATCGCTGATCTTGATGCTTTCTTTAGCGCTAGCGCGGTAGAGTTTGTCATCGTAAGGTTCGCCGCGTACGGCTGTTACAGTTTTCGCGTGCAGCGCTGATTACTTACAATGGCTAACTATAGTGGTTGGAACGGTTGTTTGTGGCATCTTTGCTATGTTTTTACATGGCGACTTAATCGGTATTCCCCTAACGAGTTAATGCTATCTGTCTAAAAACGATTTACGTTCAATATGCACTTTTATTCGTCCTTTATGAGATCCCTGATTTTCAAGAGCTAAACATTTATTATTGCAGTGCGATAACTGCGACCAAAATGAATCATAATTACGGCTAAACTGATTACCCCTTGTATAACGACCTACTCAATAATAATTATTGTCAATATAATGTGTTATGTTATAACATAACGCATTGGAATTGGTGTCGTGCAATCTGCTTTTATATATCGCTGTGCCGATGTAGCAACAGAACAATAATAAGGTAAATGTATGACCGTAAAGGCTGCTTTTGAAGCGAATTGGGTTGATCTGGAAAAGTCACTGCCAATAGCCGAACAACCGAGTGTATTGACAGGAATCTATCAACCCAAAAGTAATATTGCTGTATGGCAGCGTTCGCTATCAGTCGATCTGACGCAAAGTATCCAGGAAATGCTTCAAGGAGGTCTTCATTTGGCTTTGGTGAAGAGCGTCACACCCCATAATGCTGCAGAGTTAATCCGAGATAAGTTATCTGGGTATGCTTGTGCTGATGCGCTCGGTCAAGATGTCGCCATGTTAGTAGACATGTTCTGTTGTCTATTTGATTTGCGAGAAGCTGGGCTACGATTAACGTCATTAGATAACGCCATGTGCCCTAAATTTCATGTTGATCAGGTGCCGTGTCGTCTGGTGACAACCTATGTAGGTTCGGCGACACAGTGGGTGGAAAATGATCATGTAGATCGTTGCAAACTAGGGGTAAATAGTGCCGGTCAGTTAGATCATCTGTCAGGTTTGTTAAAGACTGATACGGCTATAAATCAGATGGAGCAAGGTGACGTCGCTCTGTTGAAAGGCACTGGCTGGGAAGGTAACGAACAAACGGGATTGGTGCATCGTTCTCCAGAAATAACAGCCTGCAACCGACGGTTACTATTAACGTTGGACTTGATGTAGTTAGGGTCGGCAATGCGAGTCGGGTTTGACCGACCGTCTTAGCTCTGTGCTGCACTACCCATCAAATTAAGAGAGATCAATATGTTAAGACGAAACCCAAATGGCCACATGCCTTCAGTGTCTGAAGCGGCATTCATTGACCCTACCGCCATTATTTGTGGCAAAGTGATCATTGAAGAGAACGTATTTATTGGCCCTTATGTTGTCATTCGTGCTGATGAAGTCAACGAACAAGGTGAGATGGAATCCATTGTTATTAAGCGAGATACTAATATTCAAGATGGAGTAGTCATTCACTCAAAAGCGGGGGCAGCAGTCACTATTGGTGAGCGTTCATCCATTGCCCACCGCTCTATCATCCATGGTCCGTGTGAAGTTAGTAGCGACGTGTTTATAGGCTTCAATTCTGTAGTGTTTAACGCGGTCATTGGTAAACACTGTGTGATTCGCCATAACTGTGTGATTGATGGACTGGATTTGCCGGAGAATTTCCATGTTCCGCCGATGACAAATATTGGTGAGGGTTTTGATTTGAGCCGTATTTCGACAGTACCACCAAAGTACTCGGCATTTTCGGAGTCAGTGGTTTCGGCCAATCACACCCTTGTTAAAGGCTATAAGAGAATTGCTAATGAACTTTGACAATCAGCCTATTATCGGTGTGCCTACTAATATCATCACCGGTTTTCTCGGGGCAGGAAAAACCTCTGCGATTCTTCAACTGATGGCAAAGAAACCAAAAGGTGAACGTTGGGCTGTGTTGGTGAATGAATTTGGTGAAATTGGTATTGATGGCAGTTTGTTTCAGGGCCAGCAAAATAAAAAACAGCACGTATTTATCCGGGAAGTACCAGGTGGGTGCATGTGCTGTGCGGCAGGTTTACCGATGCAAATTGCCCTTAATCAACTGTTGTCGGAAGCCAAACCTGACCGTTTGTTTATCGAACCAACAGGCTTAGGACACCCAAAAGAGGTGTTGCAAGTGTTGTCGTCTGAGCATTATCGTAAAGTGATCTCACTGCAAAAGAACATCACGTTAGTGGATGCGCGTAAGCTATCAGATACACGCTACACGAGTCACGAGACATTCAATCAGCAAATCGAGATTGCGGATACCGTGGTTGGCAATAAGTTAGACCTCTACCAGGATGGAGATAGAGAAAGACTCGAAGCGTATGTTTTGGACGTTGGTCGTCCAAACACCAAGGTGATATTCACACAATATGGCGATCTTTCTTTTGATGAGTTTGAGGGGAAAACGAGCGTACATGAACCTCCTCATCACCATCATCACAGTGCTGGCAAGCGACTTGCTTCTGAACTACCGATGCCAGAAAGCGGTATGCTAAAGGCAACGAATACTGGGGAAGGATTTGACAGTATTGGTTGGCGTTTTTCACCAGATAAGCACTTCGAACGTCAGGATTTACTCGACTTTCTCATAGGGTTGAAAGTCGAGAGAATGAAAGCAGTATTCATTACCCCAGATGGAATCTTTGGTTATAACTTGACCGAAGACGGGTTAACTGAAGTGGAATTGGATGAATGTGTTGAGAGTCGTATCGAGATTATTTCGGACTCTATTGATACGGTACTAGAGAGTCAACTGCTCGAGTGTATGGTAAACAACAGGTTCACAGACCCTTCGTTCTGCGTTAGAGACATCAGCCTTGAATACGGTTAAGGCTAGATTGGAGTTTGCCACTCGAAAAGTAGAACGTAATACTGATTTGTTTAAGAAAAACCTGATCTCAGATAATGAACAAGATGAGATGTTGACGGAGCTTCGCTTAGCCGCGTTTTAATTGAAAGAAGCGCGAGTTCGACTCGGGCTAAGAGAGACCCGCAGTCCCATATCTGGCGTTGTTGTTGAGCGTATTAAAGATCCCGGTGAATTTGTGGATGAGACGCCATTTCTTCGTGTTGTCAGCTTAAATCCTATTCATGCGGAAGTCGTATTACCTGCGGAACTTTATGGTACGGTCAAAAAAGGAGAGACCGTCAGCTTCGTCACTCTAGGGTCGACACAGCAGCACAAAGGCAAAATTATTATTATTGATCCAATTATCGATGCGGCAAGTAATACCTTTGCTATCACCATCTCACTTAACAATAAAGCGGGCACTTTATCGGCGTGGCTTCGTTGCCAAGCCAACTTTGGAGAGTAAAGTGGAATATATGATGTATCTTGCGGCTGGAATATTGGTGTGCGTGGCCTTCGTTCACTCTTACTTTGGTGAGCGATATATGCTAATGAGGTTGTTTAAACGAGATAACCTCCCTACGCTTTTTGGCAGTGATGATTTTACAATAAAGACCCTTCGTTTTGCATGGCATGTTACCTCAATTGCTTGGTTAGGCTTTGCTGGAATTATCGTGTCATTGGCGCAACCCGAACTCAACAAATCCGTTTTGCTGAACATTATAGCAGTGACGTTTGGCATCCACTTCTTAATTGCGCTGTTGGGCTCTAAAGGTAAACATCTCTCTTGGGTTGTTTTCTTATTGATCAGTTTTCTTGTTTATAATAGTGTCTAAATAGGACCAGTATTTCTAACATTGCATCAATTTATTCTTGCAAAATGACATTCAATGGATTGAAAATATCTGGTGTAAGGTCAACCGATTCACACAGTGCAGGTATATTAATCAAAGTGATATGGTTGCCTGACTCTTCAATATAATGGTCACTTTTGAGTTTTTTGATGGCTCTAGATAGTGTCTCTGGTGTCATTCCAAGCTGAGTAGCCAGCAACCTCTTGGTAACAGGAAGAGATACTTTTCCCTCCTTCTTTAGCTGTTTACGATATATTTCCGCCAGTTTCATGACCAATCGTTGGTTAGCATTTACCTGCGTCAATATGTTAAGCGTGTTCATCAAATGGTGAATATGATTAGACATATAATTCATCACCTTTAGCGAGGTCTGCGCTGAGTGAGTAAATACGTCTAATACGTCTTTATAATAAAATTCTGATAATTCGGTATCTTGATCCGCTTTAGCACTCAGCGGGTAAGTTCTGGGTTCCATAAACATCGCCATTTCCGCAATCAATTCTCCAGACATAAAGACCTTAAAGAGTTTTTCATCACCATTTGGCATTAGCCGAAACAAAGAAACCTTACCTTTGTCAACCAAGTACATATGTTTTGCACTTTCTCCACGAGTAAACAGTTGTTGTCCGTTTTGACACTGAACTTTTTTACGCTTTGCGAATAGACGCGTTTTTTCATCATCATCGAGAAGTGAAATAATGGATGCTGGCACTTCATGTCCTTAGCTTGACAATAATCAAGCACTGTATCAATGTGAAAGAGTTAAGA
>NZ_JAKJSQ010000079.1:0-15297 GCF_050337105.1 Aliivibrio kagoshimensis | reverse complement strand
ACTGCTTGACGAAGGTCGTGCTGGTGAGAACGTTGGTGCACTTCTACGTGGTACTAAGCGTGAAGACGTTGAACGTGGTCAAGTATTGGCAGCGAAAGGTTCAATCAACCCACACACCACTTTTGAATCAGAAGTATACGTACTTTCAAAAGACGAAGGCGGACGTCACACTCCATTCTTCAAAGGTTACCGTCCACAGTTCTACTTCCGTACAACTGATGTAACAGGCGATATCACACTTCCAGAAGGTGTTGAAATGGTAATGCCTGGTGATAACGTACAGATGCACGTTACACTTATCGCGCCAATCGCGATGGATGAAGGTCTACGTTTTGCTATCCGTGAAGGTGGCCGTACAGTAGGTGCTGGTGTTGTTGCTAAAGTAATCGCTTAATAGCCTTATTTTACAATACTCCAAAAAAGGAAGCTTCGGCTTCCTTTTTTTATGTCTATAATTCTATAGAAATCATAAGAATAGATAGTGTTGAAAAATTAAACAATACTATATGTAATTACTCACTTGCACAAAACAGTGTGATCTGTATAATGCCCAGCACTGACCTCTTAGAGGCAGGTGTGAACCAATGAGCACTGAGGAGGGTAAAGAGCATTCAATTGAAGCTTTTTATTCACAATATATACTCAGCTTATGTTCGCGGTTAATGAAAATTAACTGACAATGTACCTAATTTTGGTACTACGGTTTCACATAAATCAATCGACATTCCCTCATTTTTTGAGTGTGAGTGGCGATATTATTTGTGTATTTTAATTATTGGAGCTCTGTCTAATGCAGAACCAACGTATTCGTATCCGACTAAAGGCTTTCGATTATCGTTTAATCGATCAGTCAACTGCGGAAATCGTTGAAACAGCTAAACGTACTGGCGCACAGGTTCGTGGACCTATCCCACTACCAACTCGCAAAGAACGTTTTACTGTTCTTACTTCCCCTCACGTCAATAAAGACGCTCGTGATCAGTACGAAATTCGTACTCACAAACGTCTTATCGACATCGTTGAGCCTACAGATAAAACTGTTGATGCGCTTATGCGTCTAGATCTAGCTGCTGGCGTTGACGTACAGATTAGCTTAGGTTAAGGGAGATAAGATAATGATTGGTCTAGTCGGTCGTAAAGTGGGCATGACCCGCATCTTTACCGAAGATGGCACTTCTATTCCGGTAACTGTTGTTGAAGTTGAAGCAAACCGCGTTTCTCAAGTGAAAACTCTTGAAACTGATGGTTATACTGCAATTCAAGTAACTACCGGAACTAAGAAAGCTAGCCGCGTAAGCAAGCCTAATGCAGGTCATTTTGCTAAAGCTGGCGTTGAAGCTGGCCGTGGTCTTTGGGAATTCCGTTTAGAAAACGGTGAAGAGTTTGAAGTTGGCGCTGAGCTTAACGTTGATCTTTTCACAGAAACAAAAAAAGTAGACGTTACAGGTACTTCTAAAGGTAAAGGCTTCCAAGGCGTAATTAAGCGTTGGAACTTCTCTACTCAAGATATGACCCATGGTAACTCTTTGTCTCATCGTGCTCCGGGTTCAATTGGCCAATGTCAAACTCCAGGTCGCGTATTTAAAGGCAAGAAAATGTCTGGTCACATGGGTGCTGAGCGTGTAACGACTCAAAACCTAGAAATCGTTCGTGTTGATGCTGAGCGCAAACTACTCCTTATTAAAGGTGCAGTCCCTGGTGCAATTGGCGGAAATGTGATCGTTAAACCAGCTGTTAAAGCGTAACGTCTAGGAGATAGTAATGGAATTGATGGTTAAAGGCGCTGATGCGCTAACTGTTTCCGAGACTACATTCGGACGTGAGTTTAATGAAGCTCTTGTACATCAAGTAGTAGTTGCTTTTGCAGCTGGTGCTCGTCAAGGTACTCGTGCTCAAAAAACACGTTCAGAAGTGTCTGGTGGCGGTGCTAAACCATGGCGCCAAAAAGGTACAGGCCGAGCTCGTGCGGGAACTATTCGTAGCCCAATCTGGCGTTCAGGTGGTGTTACTTTTGCTGCGAAACCTCAGGATCACAGCCAAAAAGTAAACAAAAAAATGTACCGTGGTGCTCTTAAGAGCATTCTTTCTGAGTTGGTTCGTCAAGAGCGTTTAGTCGTTGTTGAGAACTTCTCTGTAGAAACGCCAAAAACAAAAGAATTAGTTGCAAAGCTTAAAGAACTTGAGCTTAACGACGTTCTTATCGTTACTGGCGAGGTAGACGAAAATCTATTCTTAGCTGCACGTAACCTATATAAAGTTGATGCACGTGATGTTGCTGGTATTGATCCAGTAAGTCTTGTTGCGTTTAACAAGGTTCTTATAACTGCTGATGCAGTTAAGCAAGTTGAGGAGATGCTGGCATGATCAGTGAAGAGCGTCTACTAAAAGTACTACGTGGCCCGCACATCTCTGAAAAGGCAACGATGGCTGCTGAAAAAAACAATACTATTGTTTTTAAAGTAGCAATCACTGCAACTAAGAAAGAGATCAAAGCAGCTGTAGAAAAGTTGTTTGAGGTTGAAGTTAAGTCTGTTAATACTCTTATCACTAAGGGTAAAACCAAACGTCAAGGTATGCGTATGGGACGTCGTAATGATGTCAAAAAAGCATATGTTATCTTGAAAGAAGGTCAAGACATCGACTTCGTTGGCGGCGCTGAGTAAGACAGGAGTAGTTAAACATGGCTATAGTAAAGTGTAAGCCGACTTCCCCTGGTCGTCGCCACGTTGTTAAAGTGGTAAACTCTGACCTACACAAGGGTAAGCCGTACGCACCTCTTTTAGAGAAAAACTCTAAATCAGGTGGTCGTAACAATACAGGTCGTATCACCGTACGTCACGTTGGTGGTGGTCACAAGCACCATTACCGCATGATCGACTTCAAGCGTACTAAAGATGGTATTCCTGCGAAAATTGAACGCATAGAATACGATCCGAACCGTAGTGCAAACATTGCACTAGCTCTGTACGCAGATGGTGAACGTCGTTATATCATTGCATCAAAAGGCCTAAAAGCTGGTGATGCAATTCAGTCAGGTGTTGATGCGCCAATCAAAGCAGGTAACTGCTTGCCATTGCGTAACATCCCAGTAGGTTCTACAGTTCACTGTATCGAACTTAAGCCTGGCAAAGGCGCTCAGTTGGCTCGTTCAGCTGGTGCTTACGCACAAATCATCGCACGCGATGGCGCATATGTAACATTGCGTCTACGTTCTGGTGAAATGCGCAAAGTTCTTTCCGAGGGTCGCGCGACTGTCGGTGAAGTAGGAAATGCTGAACATATGCTACGTGAACTGGGTAAAGCCGGTGCTACACGTTGGCGTGGCGTTCGTCCAACCGTTCGCGGTGTTGCGATGAACCCAGTTGATCACCCACACGGTGGTGGTGAAGGTCGTACATCTGGTGGCCGTCATCCAGTATCTCCATGGGGTATGCCTACTAAAGGCTTCAAGACCCGTAGTAATAAACGCACCGACAAGTACATTGTACGTCGTCGTAATAAATAATCTATAAGAGGATTACGCCATGCCACGTTCTCTCAAGAAAGGTCCATTTATTGACCTACACTTGCTGAAGAAGGTAGAGAAAGCGGTGGAAAGCGGAGACAAAAAGCCTATTAAGACTTGGTCCCGTCGTTCAATGATCATTCCTACAATGCTCGGTTTGACCATCGCTGTCCATAATGGTCGTCAGCACGTTCCAGTTTTTGTTACCGAAGATATGATCGGTCATAAATTGGGCGAATTCGCACCAACTCGTACTTATCGCGGCCACGCTGCAGATAAGAAAACTAAAAAGCGTTAAGGGGTAAGATATGGAAGCTATAGCTAAACATCGTTTTGCCCACATTTCGCCACAGAAGGCCCGCTTAGTTGCAGACCAAATCCGTGGGAAATCAGTAGACTCGGCGCTTGAACTTTTAACTTTCAGCAACAAAAAAGCGGCTGAATTGATTAAAAAAGTTCTTGAGTCAGCTATTGCTAACGCAGAACACAACGAAGGTGCTGATATTGACGATCTCAATGTCGCTAAAATCTTCGTAGACGAAGGTCCTACCATGAAGCGTATTATGCCTCGTGCGAAGGGTCGTGCAGATCGCATCTTGAAGCGTTCAAGCCACATCAGTATTGTTGTAGCTGATCGTTAAAGACTAGGAGAGAAAGCAAATGGGTCAGAAAGTACATCCTAATGGTATTCGTCTTGGCATCGTCAAGCCTTGGAATGCCACTTGGTTTGCTAACAGCCAAGAGTTCGCTGACAACCTAGACGGCGACTTCAAGGTACGTCAGTTCTTAACTAAAGAGCTGAAAAAAGCATCCCTATCACGCATTGTTATCGAGCGTCCAGCGAAAAGTATCCGTGTGACTATTCACACTGCTCGCCCTGGTGTTGTTATCGGTAAGAAAGGCGAAGATGTTGAAAAGCTACGCGCAGGCGTTGCTAAAATTGCAGGTGTACCGGCGCAGATTAATATCTCCGAAGTACGTAAGCCTGAGCTAGATGGTCAACTTGTAGCTGACAGCATCTCATCACAGCTAGAACGTCGTGTTATGTTCCGTCGTGCTATGAAGCGTGCGGTACAAAATGCAATGCGTCTTGGCGCTAAAGGCATCAAAGTGCAAGTTGGCGGCCGTCTAGGCGGAGCTGAAATTGCACGTTCTGAGTGGTATCGTGAAGGTCGTGTGCCTCTACATACTCTACGTGCTGATATTGATTACGCAACTTCTTCGGCTCACACCCAATACGGTGTGATCGGCGTTAAAGTTTGGATCTTCAAAGGTGAAGTTCTGGGCGGAATGCCGGCTGCAAATGCAGTAGAGCCAAAGGCTGACAAGCCTAAGAAGCAGCGTAGAAGCCGTAAGTAAGGAGCAGACTGATGCTACAACCTAAACGCACTAAGTTCCGTAAGGTTCATACAGGTCGCAACCGTGGTCTAGCTAAAGGTCAAGAAGTCAGCTTCGGCGATTTCGGACTTAAAGCTGTTGGCCGTGGACGTCTTACTGCACGTCAGATCGAAGCCGCACGTCGTGCTATGACTCGTGCTGTTAAGCGTCAAGGCCAAATCTGGATTCGAGTTTTTCCAGATAAGCCAATTACAGAAAAACCACTAGAAGTTCGTCAGGGTAAGGGTAAAGGTAACGTTGAGTACTGGGTAGCCCAAATCCAACCTGGAAAGGTTATGTATGAAATGGACGGTGTACCTGAAGAGTTGGCTCGTGAAGCATTCCGCCTAGCGGCATGTAAACTGCCTATAAAAACTACTTTTGTAACTAAGCAGGTGATGTAATGAAAGCACAAGATCTACGCGAAAAAAGCGTTGCAGAGCTTAATGAAGAGCTTTTGAATTTGCTACGTGAACAGTTCAGCTTGCGTATGCAAACTGCGACTGGTCAACTACAGCAGACTCATACTCTGAAAACTGTACGCCGTGACATCGCACGTGTTAAAACTGTATTGACTGAGAAGGCTGACGCATAATGAGCGACAAAATTCGTACAATGCAAGGTCGTGTAATTAGCAACAAGATGGACAAGTCTATCGTTGTTTCTATTGAACGTATGGTGAAACATCCGATCTACGGAAAATACATCAAACGTACGACTAAGCTTCATGCACATGACGAAAGCAACGAGTGTGGCCTAGGCGACGCTGTTGAAGTTCGTGAATGTCGTCCACTGTCTAAGACTAAATCTTGGACTTTGGTACGAGTTATAGAAAAAGCAAAATCATAATTTGCTGATTTTATAACGCATATAAGCGGTCTCAAATTAATTTTGAGGCCGTTTATTTTTTGACTACCCTTATTTAAAAAAGGGTGGTACAATTCGCAGCCCTTTTAATGAGGGCAGCCCGACCCGTGATGGGTCTAGATTATATAAATTAGCGGAGCACTAACATGATCCAAATGCAAAGTACACTCGAGGCTGCGGATAACTCCGGCGCTCGTAGAGTAATGTGTATTAAGGTCCTGGGTGGTTCACATCGCCGTTATGCACATATCGGAGACGTCATTAAAGTTACTGTTAAGGAAGCAATTCCTCGCGGTAAAGTTAAGAAAGGTGACGTTCTGAAAGCGGTGGTAGTGCGCACTCGTAAAGGCGTTCGTCGTCCAGACGGTTCAGTCATTCGCTTCGACCGTAATGCTTGCGTATTGTTGAATGACACTACTGAGCAACCAGTCGGTACACGTATCTTTGGTCCTGTGACTCGTGAACTTCGCAATGCGAAATTCATGAAGATTGTTTCACTTGCACCAGAAGTTCTGTAAGGAGCGACAAAAATGGCAGCAAAAATCCGTCGTAATGACGAAGTAATCGTACTTACTGGAAAAGATAAAGGTAAGCGCGGTAAGGTAACAGAGGTTCTAGCAACCGGTAAAGTTATCGTTGAAGGTATCAACCTTGTTAAAAAACACCAAAAGCCTGTACCGGCTCTAGGTCAACAAGGCGGTATCGTTGAGCAAGAAGCAGCAATTGATGCTTCAAACATTGCTCTATTCAATGAAGCCACCGGCAAAGCTGACCGTGTAGGTTTCCGTTTCGAAGATGAGAAGAAAGTTCGTTTCTTCAAGTCAAACGGTGAAACAATTAAGTAATTTGGAGTTCTACTATGGCGAAACTGCATGATTACTACAAGTCGTCTGTAGTCGCTGAACTGGCCAAACAGTTTAGCTACTCAAGCGTCATGCAAGTCCCTAGGGTTGAAAAAATCACCCTAAACATGGGTGTTGGTGAAGCAATCAACGATAAAAAACTTCTTGAAAATGCATCAGCTGATATGGCGCTGATCTCTGGCCAAAAGCCTTTGATCACTAAAGCACGTAAATCAGTTGCTGGCTTCAAGATTCGTGAAGGCTACCCAATCGGTTGTAAAGTAACCCTACGTGGCGAACGTATGTGGGAGTTCTTGGAACGTTTGATTTCAATTTCTCTTCCACGTGTACGTGATTTCCGTGGTGTTAGCGCTAAGTCTTTTGACGGACGCGGTAACTACAGCATGGGCGTTCGCGAGCAAATCATCTTCCCAGAAATCGACTACGATAAAGTAGATCGTGTGCGCGGTCTTGATATCACTATCACGACTTCTGCTCAAACTGATGAAGAAGGCCATGCTCTGCTAGCTGCCTTTAACTTCCCATTCCGTAAGTAAGGTGAAGGGTTACTGTTATGGCTAAACAATCTATGAAAGCACGTGAAACGAAGCGTGCAAAGCTAGTAGCTAAGTTCGCTGAAAAGCGTTCTGCACTAAAAGCATTAATAAGCGATGTAAAAGCATCTGAAGAAGAGCGTTGGGACGCAGTGTTAAAACTGCAAGCGCTTCCACGTGATTCAAGTGCATCTCGTCAGCGTAATCGTTGTAACCAAACTGGTCGTCCACACGGTTACCTACGTAAATTCGGTTTAAGCCGCATTAAGGTCCGTGAAGCTTGCATGAAAGGCGAGATTCCGGGACTTCGTAAAGCTAGCTGGTAATGCCACTTTAATCATTGGAGAAATTCTATGAGCATGCAAGATCCGATTTCGGATATGCTGACCCGCGTTCGCAACGGTCAATCAGCACATAAAGTTGCTGTAAAAATGCCTTCATCCAAGCTAAAAGTTGCTATTGCCGCTTTGCTTAAGTCTGAAGGTTACATCGCTGACTTCGCTGTTGAAGGCGAAGTAAAACCTGAGCTAGAAATTACTCTTAAGTACTTTCAAGCTAAACCGGTTATCGAGCAAATCCAACGTGTTTCACGTCCTAGTTTGCGCGTCTATAAGAAAAAAGACGAGCTTCCAACTGTGATGGGTGGCCTTGGGGTTGCAATCGTTTCTACTTCCAAGGGTCTGATGTCAGACCGTGCTGCTCGCAAGGCAGGACTTGGTGGTGAAATCATCTGTTACGTAGCGTAAGGAGTAGAATATGTCTCGTGTTGCAAAAGCACCTGTTGTTCTTCCTGCTGGCGTAGAGTTGAAGTTAAACGGTCAGGAAATCACTATCAAGGGTGGTAAAGGTGAATTATCTCGTGTAATTAACGATGATGTGACTCTTTCCCAAGAAGATAACACTATTGTTTTCACATGGAACGAAAGTAAACCACGAGCTAACGCTCAAGCTGGTACTGCTCGTGCACTTGTGAACAACATGGTTATTGGTGTTACTGAAGGCTTTACTAAAAAGCTTACCCTAAAAGGCGTTGGTTACCGTGCTGCTATTAAAGGCAACACCGTGGCTCTAACGTTGGGCTTCTCGCACCCAGTAGAGCACGCTCTACCTGAAGGTGTTAAAGCTGAATGTCCAAGTCAAACTGAGATCATTATTACTGCTTGTGATAAGCAAGTTGTAGGTCAAGTTGCAGCTGACATTCGTTCTTATCGTGAGCCTGAGCCTTATAAAGGCAAAGGTGTTCGTTACGCCGACGAAGTCGTGCGTACCAAAGAAGCTAAGAAGAAGTAAGGTAACACTATGGATAAGAAAGCATCTCGCATCCGTCGTGCTACACGTGCACGTCGTAAGATTGCCGAGCTGGGCGCTACGCGTCTAGTGATACACCGTACCCCGCGTCATACGTACGCGCAGGTAATCGCATCAAATGGCTCTGAGGTCATCGCTTCTGCTTCTACCCTAGAGAAGTCGATCCGTGAGCAATTGAAATATACCGGTAACGTTGAGGCCGCTACAGCAGTTGGTAAAGCAATCGCTGAACGTGCTATCGAAAAAGGCATTACAACTGTTGCTTTCGATCGTTCTGGTTTCCAATACCACGGACGAGTAGCTGCATTGGCCGATAGTGCCCGTGAAGCTGGTCTGAAATTCTAAGGTAGGGTTGGAAGATGGCAAAAGAACAACAACAAGCTTCAGATTTAAATGAAAAACTGATCGCTGTAAACCGTGTTTCAAAAACGGTTAAAGGTGGTCGAATCTTTAGCTTTACTGCACTAACAGTAGTTGGTGACGGTAATGGTCGTGTAGGTTTCGGATACGGTAAAGCCCGTGAAGTACCTGCAGCGATTCAAAAATCAATGGAAAAAGCACGTCGCAACATGTTTAACATTGCATTGAACGACGGTACTCTTCACCACGCAGTAAAAGGTCGCCACACTGGTTCTAAAGTGTACATGCAGCCTGCGTCTGAAGGTACTGGTATCATTGCCGGTGGTGCGATGCGTGCAGTACTAGAGGTTGTGGGTGTCCGCAACGTTCTAGCAAAAGCTTACGGCTCTACTAACCCAATCAACGTTGTTCGCGCAACAATTGATGGACTTAGTGGTATGAAGTCACCTGAGATGGTAGCTGCTAAGCGTGGTCTAACTGTTGAATCTATTTCGGAGTAAGTACCATGGCTAAAACTATCAAAGTAACTCAGATTAAAAGCTCAATCGGTCGTTTACCTAGACACAAATTGTGTCTTACAGGTCTTGGCCTTCGTCGAATCAACCATACAGTTGAAGTTGAAGATACTGCTTGCGTACGCGGCATGATCAACAAAGTTCACTATATGGTTAAAGTTGAGGAGTAATCACAATGCGTTTGAATACTCTATCACCGGCTGCAGGCTCTAAACCTTCTAAGAAGCGTGTAGGTCGTGGTATCGGTTCTGGCCTAGGTAAAACTGGTGGCCGTGGTCACAAAGGCCAAAAATCTCGCTCTGGCGGTTCTGTTCGTCCAGGTTTTGAAGGCGGTCAAATGCCTTTGAAACAGCGTCTACCTAAATTCGGTTTTACTTCTCGTAAGAGTCTAGTAACAGCTGAAGTTCGTCTTAGCGAGTTAGCTAAAGTCGAAGGTGGCGTTGTAGATCTTAACAGCCTTAAAGCTGCTAACCTTGTCACTAAAAACATTGAGTTCGTGAAAATCGTTCTTTCTGGTGACATCGCTACAGCGGTAACTGTTAAAGGTTTACGCGTAACGAAAGGTGCTGTTGCTGCGATTGAAGCTGCAGGTGGTAAAATCGAGGCTTAATTCCTTGAGGATGAGGTACAATGGCTAAACAACCAGGACAAGATTTCCGTAGTGCACAGGGCGGCTTAGCCGAACTAAAATCGCGTCTATTATTCGTGGTAGGTGCATTACTAGTATTCCGAGCTGGCTCTTTTGTGCCGATTCCTGGTATTGATGCTGCTGTACTTGCAGATCTGTTCCAACAACAGAAAGGTACCATTATTGAACTGTTTAACATGTTCTCTGGTGGTGCTCTCTCTCGTGCTTCAATATTAGCACTGGGTATCATGCCGTATATTTCTGCGTCTATTGTTATTCAGTTGCTAACTGTTGTTCATCCAGCATTAGCTGAGTTGAAGAAAGAGGGTGAATCTGGCCGACGTAAAATCAGTCAGTACACTCGCTACGGCACGTTAGTGTTGGCAACCTTCCAAGCAATTGGTATTGCGACAGGTTTACCGAATATGATACCTGGATTAGTTGCTAATCCAGATTTCACTTTCTACCTTGTTGCAACTGTCAGTTTGGTTACCGGTACCATGTTTTTAATGTGGTTAGGTGAGCAAATTACAGAGCGCGGTATTGGTAACGGTATATCTTTGATTATCTTTACTGGTATTGTTGCAGGGTTACCACCAGCAATTGGACAGACTATCGAGCAAGCGCGTCAAGGTGAATTGCATGTACTTCTTCTACTACTAATTGCAGTTTTATCTTTCGCAGTTATTTACTTTGTAGTGTTTATGGAGCGTGGGCAACGTCGTATCGTCGTTAACTATGCAAAAAGACAGCAAGGCCGTAAGGTGTTTGCAGCTCAAAGTACGCATCTACCATTGAAAATTAATATGGCTGGTGTAATACCTGCGATTTTTGCATCTAGTATCATACTTTTTCCAGGCACGCTGGCACAGTGGTTTGGTCAAAATGAGTCTCTAGGATGGCTAAGTGATATTTCACTGGCGTTAAGTCCTGGTCAGCCTCTGTATGTTATGCTTTATGCAGCCGCAATTATCTTTTTCTGTTTCTTCTATACAGCGTTGGTGTTTAACCCTCGCGAAACAGCAGATAACTTGAAGAAGTCAGGTGCCTTCGTACCCGGAATCCGCCCAGGTGAACAGACAGCGAAATATATAGATAAAGTGATGACAAGGCTTACCCTAGCGGGCGCTATGTATATTACCTTTATCTGTCTAATACCTGAATTCATGATGATAGCTTGGAACGTACGCTTCTATTTTGGCGGTACTTCCCTACTAATCGTAGTTGTTGTTATTATGGACTTTATGGCTCAAGTGCAGACTCATTTGATGTCTCAGCAATATGAGTCTGTGTTGAAAAAAGCGAATCTAAAAGGCGGCGCAAGTCGTTAATTAGTTTCCATTTACGGAGTTTAGCAATGAAAGTTCGTGCTTCCGTTAAAAAAATCTGCCGCAACTGTAAAGTTATTAAGCGCAACGGTGTTGTGCGTGTAATTTGCGTTGAACCTAAGCATAAACAGCGCCAAGGTTAATTAGCAGAATTTTTTACTTGAAATTAAAAGTTAGGCCGAGTATATTCCTCGGCCTACCTTTTGCGTGCAAAAGAAGTAGTTTTGGCCACAACGTATCCTCATCGGGCTCTGTTGTGGTTCTTCTTATAAAAGTACTAGGAGTGAATAGTGGCCCGTATAGCAGGCATTAACATTCCTGATCATAAACATACCGTGATTGCACTAACCGCAATCTTCGGCATTGGTAAGACCCGCGCTCAAGCTATTGTAGCTGAAGCAGGTATTGCTGGTGAAGTTAAGATCAGTGAACTAAGTGAAGAGCAGATTGATATTCTGCGTGATGGTGTTGCCAAGTACACTGTAGAAGGCGACTTACGTCGTGAAGTTTCCATGAGCATCAAGCGTCTAATGGACCTTGGTTGCTACCGTGGTATACGTCACCGTCGCGGTCTACCGTTACGTGGACAGCGTACTAAAACCAACGCACGTACCCGTAAGGGTCCGCGCAAGCCGATCAAACGTTAATCGGATAAGGTAGGTACTTAATGGCAAAGCAACCAACTCGCGCTCGTAAGCGCGTACGTAAGCAAGTAGCTGATGGCGTAGCGCACATTCATGCTTCTTTCAATAATACCATCGTGACTATCACGGATCGCCAAGGTAACGCATTAGCTTGGGCTACTGCAGGTGGTTCTGGTTTCCGCGGTTCTCGTAAATCTACTCCGTTCGCAGCACAGGTTGCCGCTGAACGTTGTGGTGAAATGGCCAAAGAATATGGCGTAAAGAACCTGGAAGTTATGGTTAAGGGCCCTGGTCCTGGTCGTGAGTCTACTATCCGCGCGTTAAACGCTGCTGGATACCGTATCACTAACATTGTTGATGCGACTCCGATTCCTCATAACGGTTGTCGTCCACCTAAGAAACGTCGTGTATAACGAACGCATCTAGGATTATTGGAGAAAGATCATGGCAAGATATTTGGGTCCTAAGCTTAAGCTTAGCCGTCGCGAAGGTACTGACTTATTTCTTAAGTCTGGCGTCCGCGCGATTGAAACCAAGTGTAAAATAGATAACGCCCCAGGTGTTCACGGCGCACGTCGTGGCCGTCTATCTGAATATGGCGTTCAGCTTCGTGAGAAGCAAAAAGTTCGTCGTATGTATGGCGTTCTAGAAAAACAATTCCGTAACTACTATAAAGAAGCTGCACGCCTTAAAGGCAATACAGGTGAAAACTTGTTGCAGTTACTTGAAGGCCGTCTAGATAACGTAGTTTATCGTATGGGTTTCGGAGCTACTCGCTCTGAATCTCGTCAACTAGTTAGCCATAAGTCTATTCTAGTTAACGGTAACGTTGTAAACGTTCCTTCATTCAAAGTTGCGGCTAATGACGTTGTAAGTATTCGTGAAAAAGCTAAAAAGCAATCACGTATTCAAGCGGCTCTAGAAGTTGCTGCACAACGTGAAAAACCAACTTGGATTGAAGTAGATGCTGGCAAAATGGAAGGCTCTTTCAAGCGTCTTCCAGAACGTTCCGACTTGTCTGCCGACATCAACGAACACCTGATCGTCGAGCTTTACTCTAAGTAAAGCTATAATATAGAGAGGACACAATGCAGGGTTCTGTAACAGAATTTCTTAAGCCACGTCTTGTTGACATTGAACAAGTTAACTCGACTCATGCAAAAGTAACTCTTGAGCCATTAGAGCGTGGTTTTGGCCACACTCTTGGGAATGCTCTTCGTCGTATTCTACTATCTTCAATGCCGGGTTGTGCCGTAACTGAAGCTGAGATCGAAGGGGTATTGCACGAGTACAGCACCAAAGAAGGGATCCAAGAAGATATTCTTGAAGTTCTTCTAAACCTTAAGGGCCTTGCCATTAAGGTTGAGGGTAAAGATGAAGTTATCGTTACTCTTAACAAATCTGGTGCAGGCCCTGTCGTTGCAGGCGACATCACCCATGATGGTGATGTTGAGATTGCGAACCCAGAGCACGTTATCTGCCACCTAACTGATGACAATGCTGAAATCAGCATGAGAATCAAGGTAGAGCGTGGTCGTGGTTATGTACCAGCATCAGCGCGTATTCATACTGAAGAAGATGAGCGTCCTATTGGTCGTTTGCTTGTCGACGCAACTTTCAGCCCTGTAGACAAAATTGCCTACAATGTTGAAGCTGCTCGTGTAGAGCAACGTACCGATTTAGACAAACTTGTCATCGATATGGAAACAAACGGTACACTTGATCCTGAGGAAGCCATTCGTCGAGCAGCAACTATTCTTGCTGAACAATTGGATGCATTTGTAGATCTTCGTGATATACGAGTTCCTGAAGAGAAAGAAGAGAAACCAGAGTTCGATCCGATCCTGCTCCGCCCTGTAGACGATCTTGAACTAACGGTTCGCTCTGCTAACTGTTTGAAAGCAGAAGCGATTCACTACATCGGTGATCTGGTTCAGCGTACTGAGGTTGAGCTACTTAAAACGCCAAACCTCGGTAAGAAATCTTTGACAGAAATCAAAGATGTTTTGGCTTCTCGTGGTCTGTCTCTAGGTATGCGCCTAGAAAACTGGCCTCCTGCGTCAATCGCTGAAGATTAATCAGATACTGATATCTAGTTAGAAGGATTAGGTCATGCGCCATCGTAAGAGTGGTCGTCAACTCAACCGTAATAGCAGTCATCGCAAAGCGATGTTCAGCAATATGGCTAGCTCATTGGTACGTCACGAAGTAATCAAGACTACCTTGCCAAAAGCAAAAGAGCTACGTCGAGTGGTTGAGCCATTGATTACATTAGCTAAGACTGACAGTGTTGCAAACCGTCGTCTTGCATTTGCACGTACTCGTGATAGCGAAGTAGTAGCAAAATTATTTACTGAATTAGGTCCACGTTTTGCAGAACGTGCTGGCGGTTATACTCGCATTCTTAAATGTGGTTTCCGTACTGGTGACAAAGCTCCAATGGCATACATTGAGCTTGTGGATCGTCCAGAAGAAGAAGCAGCTGAGTAATGAGCACTTTTTAATCTGAAGTAAACAAAAGGCCAAGTCATCGACTTGGCCTTTTTTATATCCTTCTAATTCCATACTCTATCAAATCACCATCCAACCCATATTTAATGATGAAGCTGCATACAGTCAATATCATACTTATTGATATTTCTGTGTGTACCTATTAAAACTATCGAGATCTTTATAGATACAGAATGTCGTCAGTCTTTTTCAAGACACAGAGATGCAGCTCATAAATAGTTATACAAGTAATGTTATATATATTTTTGCTTAGCTATATAGAGACAACTATATTAAACAAGTTAGGGGAGTGAAAAGTAGATTGCCACTCAGAATAATTTCCTTGGTACTTTTTCACCATTCTGTTTATCGGTACATTTGACTCCATTGTGAATAAGGTTGTGAATAAGTTCTGCTTAAGATGTGCTTAAAAAGGTATGAAAATAAAGTTGATTATTAACTGTTCAGTCGACCATTTTTTACTAAAAAAACGTGAATAACTGCTTGCCATGTGGATCGATCTCTCTATAATGCGTCCTCACTGACACGGAGCGGCTTCTTCTTTTAGAAACCAAGAGCCATAAAGGGTTCTAGCTCAGTCGGTAGGACAACAAGCCACGAGAAATAAGTTTAAAAAAGTGTTTGACACTAGAGCTTAAATCGCTAAAATGGCCGTCCACTTAAACGAACTGACCGAAAGGTTTGAAAGTTTAAGAATTGCTCTTTAACAATTTGACCATGCAATTTGTGTGGGCACTCGTGAATAGATTATCAAAAAATAATCTCAATGAACTGAGTGGCCTTAATCRATAAGTTTCGAYTTATTGACACAGTCAAATCGTTCAAACGAAAGTTTGAACAAAATCAGTAATAATCATT
>NZ_JAKJSQ010000078.1:0-15343 GCF_050337105.1 Aliivibrio kagoshimensis | reverse complement strand
GTATAAAATATAATATAAATCCGGTAATTAATGTTTTTGTTAATAATCAATAAGTTGGTTCTATTTGTTGTTTTGTTATTGATTGATATCCTCATGCGAGACGCTGTTTGTTTTAAATATGAGACAGGTTGGTGTGAAGAGGGGGGCAAGCAAGCCGTGCTCTAGGGTGATGGTGCTTTTGGCGATGAATTAAGAGTATTTCTATAATTAGTAGTAATTCACTGTATTGCATTGATTTTATTAAATTAAGTATGCCTCTTATTCCTTTATTATAAAAACGTACTGCTGATTATTACTATTTGATCATTTTAAAGATCACACTTTTTCATAAATTTCATAATTACAAAAAAATTGTCGGTGATGTCTCAAAAAAACATGGGGTTAATTATGCGACTTGTTTAGCATCATATAAGAGGGCAACACTTCATCCTGACTTCTTTTTAAAAACCCATCTTTACGTGGGAAATCTCAAGTGATTACGAGTATTTTAGTTGTATAAATGACAGTTTAGTTTTCTATCTGCTTCGCAGCTAGTATTTTGTGTGATTATCTTTTTTGTTTTTTTCTGCGTTAATTCTCTCCTTTCTTTGACGACTAGATCGTATTTTGTGAACATTATTGTTAAGGATGAATGAAGTTTTCATATGAGTGGTTACTTGTATGTATCTGATTTTAATTGTAAAAATATCTTTCTATATATTTATTTACTAATAGGGTATTTATCTTGTTGACATCGTATATGAACAGGAATACATTCATCGAAAATTCACAGGTTCACTATCTAATAAACCGATGTCTAGGTAGTGTAAAAGTACATTAAAGGAGATAAAAGGTGACAATGCTCGCCATTAACAATCATAAAAGTAGCACTTTTGTTCCGGTAGTTGGTCTATCGTTTTTTGCTGTTGCTTCAGGCTTTTTAATGAGCTTGATTCCGCTGTCACTCAGCTCGTTTGAGTTAAGCCACAGTTTAGTGCCATGGTTGGCGAGTATCTATTATCTCGGCCTGTTGGTTGGTGCAACCAGCATAGAACGTATAGTGTCAAAAATAGGCCACAGAACCGCATTTATTCTGTTTCTTAGCCTATTAATCTCTACCATTGTGGCGATGTTAGTCATGCCACAAGCGGCAGTTTGGTTATCCGCTCGTTTTGTGGCGGGTATTGCTGTAGCGGGTATTTTTGTCGTTGTGGAGTCTTGGTTGTTAATGGCCGATTCTGCTAAACAGAGAGCGAAACGTTTAGGTCTCTATATGACGTCACTGTACGGTGGTAGTGCATTAGGCCAATTGGGTATCGTTCCCTTTGGCGTCGTGGGATTCTTGCCTTACTTCTGTATTGTGATCTTACTATTGGTGGCTATCTTGCCTCCGTTGTTGATCAAAGGAGGTCAGCCTGAGTGCGGCAGTTCTGAGAAGATAACGTTACATGAACTGAAACGATTAAGTCGACCTGCATTGATTGGTTGTATGGTTTCGGGGCTATTGCTGGGGCCAATATATGGCTTAATGCCGATGTACATCAGCACTCGATTAGTGGATGCGAATCAGACGGGAATGTATATGGCGTGCATCATTCTTGGTGGCATGCTGGTACAGCCGTTAGTGAGTTTCTTGTCGACCCGAATGAGTAAAAGCTTATTGATGGCGTTGTTCTGTCTGTTTGGTACCGTAGGCATTATGGGTGTGATGAATGCGCAGCTGCCTATGTTGATGGCGATGAGTTATTTGCTACTGGGAGCGTGTTCTTTTGCACTCTATCCAATAGCCATCACCTTAGCGTGTGACGCGTTAGCGAAAGAGAAAATAGTGTCAGCCACTGAAGTGATGCTATTGAGTTACAGCGTGGGTTCAGTGTGTGGTCCAATTATCGCGCAGATATTTAATGGCTATAAGCAGGGGCTTGTGATCTATTTAGGCTTCTGTTTAACCACGACATGTCTGTATATGTTGATTAAAAGTGTGCCTAAAATCCACAGTGACCACCGGCCAATTGCGGGTTAACCGCCTTATCGATAGAAGGTGTAATGTGCCCTCCTTAGTAAATTTGTTTTATTGGGAGGGTGACTATTAGGCAATCTCAACCATTAAATATTGCTCATTTGATCAAGGTGATAGACAATCAAGGTAGAGCATATTTAATGACGGGATCGCCGCGTGTTTACTGTTTATCATTCGAATCAACTGGATCTGTTAAAATCGTTATTGGTTGAACTCATCAGCCTTAATCCCGTCGAAAATCCTTTTGAAAAAGAGCAAATTCTCGTTCAAAGCCCTGGCATGTCTCAGTGGCTTAAAATGGAGTTGGCCAAATCGTTTGGTGTGGCCGCCAATATTGAATTCCCGCTTCCTGCGACTTTTATCTGGACCATGTTTACCAAAGTGTTGGAAGACGTGCCTGAGCGTAGTGCCTTTAACAAAGAGGCGATGACGTGGAAACTGATGGATGTGTTGCCACAACAGTTAGAACGTGCCGAATTTTCCCCACTGAAAAGCTATTTAGCCGAAGACATTGATGGTCAAAAACTCTATCAGCTGTCGGAAAAAATCGCTGACATTTTTGATCAATATTTAGTGTATCGCCCTGAGTGGATCAAAACATGGGAAGCGGGAGAGTCCGTTGCGGAACTGCAGCCTGAGATTATTGATGGCGAACAGGGCGAGATGCAACATGCCTGGCAACCCCTGTTGTGGCAAGCGCTGTATGATCAGACATTAGCATTGGACCAATCTCCCTATCATCGTGCCAACTTGTATGAGCACTTTATTGAAACGTTGGACGCCTATTCTCAGCATGGCAGTGATCTGCCTGAAGGACTGCCCAAACGCCTGTTTGTGTTTGGTATCTCTTCACTGCCACCGCGTTATATGGATGCATTAGCAGCGCTCGGTCAACATATCGATGTGCATCTGATGTGTACTAACCCTTGTCGTTACTACTGGGGAGATATTCGCGATCGTAACTATTTAGCACGGTTAGCGGCTAAACAGCGGTTGAACATCAAGTGGTTGGATGATCACAGTGAGTACGGCGAAGAGCGTGATCAGCTAAAAGGCACCATTGAGCAGAACGAATTGGATGAGCAGCACTTGGATGCTGTTGGTAATAGTCTGTTGGCATCGATGGGCAAGTTAGGGCGTGATAACTTTTATCTTATCTCAGAGATGGAAGCTCAAGAAGTTGAAGCATTTGTTGAGATAGAGAGAGATTCGCTGCTGCACAATATACAAAGAGACATTTTAGATTTAGAAGATCGCCAAAACGATGAAATTCTAGACTCCAGTCAACATAAATTTGAGATTGAACTTAATGATCACTCATTAGCCATTCATGCGTGTCACAGCCCGATGCGTGAGGTGGAGGTGCTACACGATCAGCTGTTGGCGATGTTTGATGCTAATCCTAAACTCAAACCTCGTGACATCATTGTGATGGTAGCGGACATCAACAGCTACAGCCCGGCGATTCAAGCGGTATTTGGTAATGCACCAGGTAATCGCTATATCCCCTTCTCCATCTCTGACAGAACCGCAGAACAAGAGAACCCGCTTCTGCAAGCCTTCTTGCGTTTGATTGTGTTGCCGGAAAGTCGCTGTAGCGCATCAGAGATGTTAGAGCTGCTGGAAGTGCCTGCAGTAATGAGCAAATTTGGCTTTGATGCCAACAGTTTTGAGTTAGTGAAGCGTTGGATTGAGGAGTCTGGCATTCGCTGGGGGCTGGATGAGTTTACCGCCAGTCAATTTGAGCTGCCGCAGCAGCAACAAAACAGTTGGTTGTTTGGTATTCAGCGTATGTTACTCGGTTATGCCATGCCTCATGATGCGGGTCTGTTCAGCGGCATTTCAGCTTATGACCAAGTGCAAGGGTTAAGTGCCGAACATGCCGGTCAGTTAGCCAGCTTTATCGATCAGCTGATTCACTACCGTTATCGCTTGTCACTGACGCAATCCATCTCCTCTTGGAATGACACACTGATGAGCTTGATTGATGATCTGTTTGAGGTGGAGCTGGATGGTGAATTAATCCTCAAATCGATACGAGACTGCCTACACCGACTGCAGCAGCAGTTAGCAGACGCTGGTTATCAGAAGCCACTAACCCCTGCGGTAATAACCCACTATCTGCAAGATAAACTCTCTGGGGAGCGAGTGAGTCAACGCTTCTTAGCCGGACAAGTGAACTTCTGTACCTTAATGCCAATGCGTTCTATTCCTTTTGACGTGGTCTGCTTGTTGGGCATGAATGATGGCGCCTATCCGAGAAACATCCCGCCTGAAGGGTTTGACTTGATGAATGGCCGCACGATTGCAGGGGATCGCTCTCGCCGCGATGATGACCGTTATCTCTTTTTGGAAGCGATTCAATCGGCGCAACAGACGCTCTACATCAGTTATGTCGGACGTTCAATTCAAGATAACAGTGAGAAAGTGCCTTCAGTGTTGGTCTCAGAACTGATTGAGTACTGCCAACAGGGTTACTGTGTATTGGGTGATCACGCCTTGCCAGTGGACCAGTCCGCGACAGCGCTCTCTCAATGGCTAACTTCCCATCACCCACTGGTTCCTTTTAGTTCATCAGCGTTTCAAGGTGAACAAGCCAGCTATGCCGCTGAGTGGTTACCGGCGGCGCTTAGGGAAGGGCAAGCAGGACAATCCTTTCAGCAAACGCCATTAACTGACAATGACGCGAGCGAAGGGGAGAAAACGGAAGAGACACTTGATTTGGCTGAGCTGCAACGATTTTGGATACTGCCAGTCCGATACTTCTTCAATCGCCGTCTTAAGGTGTATTTTGAGCCGCCGATGGGCGTGATGGACGATGACGAACCCTTTATTCTAAATCATCTAGATGGTTATCTATTACGTGATGAATTGCTGGAACAACAGCTAAAATCGCATGAAGAGGGAGCGGATGAGAATGCTCTATTTAGCCAATTTTCGGCAGAACAGCGCGCGGCGGGTACACTGCCAATTTCAGCGTTTGGTGAATTGGAGTTAGCACATACTCGCGAAGAGGTGGCCAATTTAGTGGATGACATCGCGCCGTTACTCGTTAGCAAACAGCCCGATCAAGAGGTAAAGTTAACCTTGATGATTGAGGGTGAAAAGGTGCAGTTACTGGGCTGGCTTAAGCAGCGTTACGGCAGTGGTTTGGTTCGTTATCGCAGCGGTAAAGTTCGTGCACAAGATAGATTAACCGCTTGGCTTGACCATGTCTGTTTGTCTGCAATGGGCATCGAACAGCGCACACATTTGGTCGGAACCGATGCCCATTTGCAATATCAAGCGTTAGGATCAGAGCAGGCCAAAAGCTATCTTCAAGAGGTGATTTCACTTTACTATGAAGGGCTAACACAGCCTCTTCCTTACTTTCCTAAAACGGCACTGGCAGGCATTGAAGCGCACATCGGTCGTGATGGTGAGTGGAAGAGTGATGAAAAAACCAATCTTCAGGCGGATAAAAAGCGTCAAACCTGTTTTAACGATGGTTACCTGTTTGCTGGGGAGGGGGCGAATGACTACATACGTCGAGTATGGCCCGAATGGAGCGAACCGCTGAATGAGCAGCTGTCACAACTGGCCAGCCGAGTATTGCAAGCGGCCGTAGTCAATAGCCAAGAGAGCCAAAAGCAAGAGAAATAGTCAATAACCCTTTTAGATAGACGGTGATGTTTGATGATACAAGCTGCGATTCCAAATACGCTCCACCCAATGACATTTCCACTGTTTGGGCCTCGATTGATCGAAGCGTCAGCAGGCACAGGAAAGACCTTTACGATCGCCAGTTTATACTTGAGACTGCTTTTGGGTCATGGTGGGCCAAATGCGCATCCAACTGAGTTAACGGTGGATCAAATCCTTGTGGTGACCTTTACCGAAGCGGCCACGGCTGAGCTAAGGGATCGTATTCGGGCCAGAATTCATGATGCGCGCTTGGCGTTCAGTCGAGGCGTGAGCAGCGATCCTGTGATTGAACCTTTGCTGAATGAGATCGCTGATCATAAAACCGCAGCCAAAATTTTATTGCATGCTGAACGTCAGATGGACGAAGCGGCCATCTACACCATTCACGGATTTTGTCAGCGTATGTTAACTCAGAATGCGTTTGAATCTGGCAGCCGGTTTGATAGTGAATTTGTCACCGATGAATCAAAACTGAAAAACCAAGTTACCGCGGACTATTGGCGTCGCAATTTTTATCATCTGTCTGCTGAGATTGCCGTTGAAGTGAGAAATATCTGGCCGTCACCTGCGGCGCTACTGAAAGAGATTGCTGGCAGCTTGACCGGAGCACCGGTGACCTTAAGTGTCGAGGCGTTAAGTGAGTCACTCTCTGCGCTGCATCAATCTAATCTACAACGAATTGACGCCTTTAAAGCGCTGTGGAATCAACACAGCAGTGATTTTGAAGCGTTAATCTCAGCGTCCGGAGTGAATAAGCGTAGCTACACCAAAAAGAGTCTGCCGACCTGGCTGAGTCAGGTATCAACATGGGCGAGTTTGCCGACCAGCAACTATGAACTGCCAGATAAACTGGAGAAATTTCACCAACAGACGCTGATTGAGAAAACAGCCAAAGGTGAGGCTCCAGTACACTTGGTGTTTGATGCTGTCGCTGAACTGTTGGATCACCCCGCAACTCTTCGTGAACCGTTAATGGCTCACGCGATTGCCGAGTGTCGTATTCTGTTAGAGCAGGCGAAACAGCGTAAAGGGTGGTTATCCTTCGATGATCTGTTGACTCAGCTCTCTGCGGCTATTGATCACGATGAAGATAATACCTTGATTGAGCGAATACGGGATCTCTACCCGGTTGCGATGATCGATGAGTTTCAAGATACCGACCCGCTGCAGTACTCTATTTTTAATAGTATCTACCATCAACAGGGCGACAATCAGTGTGGCCTGTTTATGATCGGTGATCCCAAGCAGGCCATCTACGCCTTCCGTGGCGCGGATATTTTTACCTATATCCAAGCGCGTCGTCAGGTGGTGGATCACTATACCCTAGGGACAAACTGGCGCTCGACTGCTGATATGATCTCAACGGTGAATTCGCTGTTCTCTTCTGCCAGTTCGCCGTTTATCTACGATCAAGACATTCAATTTTTATCGGTGAACCACAGCCCGAAAGCGAGTGAGCGTAGCTGGTATTTAGATGATAAACCGCAAAAATCCCTCACTTTTTGGCATCAAGAGAGCAGTGACGACAAACCGATCACCAAAGCGGATTATCAGCAGCAGATGGCGCAATCCACCGCAGCGCATATTCAAGATCTATTAACCCAATCTCAATCTCAAAAAGGCACGGCTTACTTTAAAGATGGTGAGCAGAAAAAAGCGATTCAAGCGGGCAATATTGCGGTTTTGGTGCGTACAGGAAGTGAAGGAAAATTGATTAAAGCGGCGTTGGCGAAACAGGGCATCGCCAGTGTCTATCTCTCTAACCGTGACAGTGTCTTTTTATCCAGTGAAGCGGCGGACATTCAGCGACTGCTGCAAGCGGTATTAACCCCAGAAGATGATAGAGCATTAAGGGCGGCATTGGCATCGGGTCTGTTTGCACTGACAGCGACGGCGTTGGATAACTTAAATCGTGATGAGATTGAGTGGGAGTTAGCGGTTAATCAATTCCGAGAGTATCGAAAACTGTGGTCGAGCCGTGGTGTCTTACCTATGCTGCGCAGTGTGATGTCTAAAGCGTTGATAGCGGAACGACTGTTGGCTGAAGAGGGCGGAGAACGTCGCTTGACCGATCTGATGCACATTGGAGAGTTACTGCAAGCGGCCAGCCAAACCTTAGACAGTGATTATGGGCTGTTACGTTGGTTAGCTGAGAGCATCGCAGAGCCCAATGGCAATGCGGATGATCAGATCTCTCGTTTAGAGTCGGAGAGAAACTTGGTGCAGATCGTTACCATTCACAAATCAAAAGGGCTTGAGTATGACTTGGTTTTTTTGCCGTTTGTCTGCAGCTATCGAGAAGCATCAGAAGCTAAATATCACGATGAAGCGCAGAACCGAACGATTTTAGATATCGCGAAACAGCCCGACTCACTGATAAAAGCGGATAAAGAGCGCTTGGCAGAAGATTTACGTCTTATCTATGTGGCATTGACTCGTGCTGTGTATGGCTGCTTTTTGGGCATGGCGCCGATACGAAATGGCCGCAGTACCAAAGAGCCTACTGGATTGCATTTAAGTGCGATTGGCCATTTGATTCAAAACGGAGAACAGGGCAGCATCAATGATCTTTTGCTCTGTTTGGCCAAACTTGCCGAGAACAACAGCGCTATAGACGTGGTGAGTCCTCCTGTACTGAGTGAGCTTACCTATCAAGCAGAGGACGAGCAACATCATGATCTAAAAGCTCGTCAGTTACAGACAGCCATTGATAGAACGTGGTGGATGACCAGCTACTCTGGTTTAGTCAAACAGGGACACGCCAGTCATAAAGCGGGCGCTGAACTGCCCAGTTTTGAAGGCGTCGTACTGGAAGAGAGTGGGCTGGACATCGATTCAATTGCCGGTAATCAAGTGACAGGCAATCAAGTGGCAGATAGTCAATATCAGGATGATGATGAGGTATTAGAGCCGCAGTTTACCATCCACACTTTTCCAAGAGGCGCTCAGCCGGGTACCTTTTTGCACACGGTGTTTGAAGAGATTGAGTTTACCCATGGCGTCGACAGCCCTGAGACGGTAGCGACATTGACTGAACTGCTGAATGTCGAGAACTACTCACTGGAGTGGTTACCGGTACTGCAAACCTTAATCAGCAACGTGCTAAATTGCGATCTGAATGGGCAAGGATTGAAACTTGCGGACAAAGGACCACAACAGAAGTTGGTGGAGATGGAGTTTCTGTTGCCGATTGAGGTGCTGTCATCTGCGTCAGTCAACCGGGTGATCGCTCAGCATGATTGTGTGTCAGCAAAAGCGGGAGAGCTTGGTTTTTCGACGGCCAGTGGCATGCTCAAAGGGTTTATTGATTTGGTGTTTGAACATCAAGGAAAGTATTACGTTTTAGATTGGAAGTCGAACCATCTAGGCGATGATCCTAATCGATACCGTGACGAGCAGTTAGTGGAAGCGATGCGTGATCACCGCTATGACTTTCAGTACCAGATCTACTCACTGGCTCTGCATCGATTTCTGCGTAGCCGTATTGCCGACTACCGCTATGACACCCATTTTGGTGGTGTCTATTACCTCTTTTTACGTGGCGTTGAAGCCGAAGGGAGCAGTGGTATTTTTTACGCTAAACCGAGTGAGGCACTTCTGCAATCATTAGAGCAACTGGTTGATGGTAAACCAACAGAACAGGAGGGAGACAAAAATGCTTAAGCGTTTAGAGTCACTGGCAAAGCAGGGCATTATTCGCCCCCTTGACTACCAATTTGCCAAGTTTATCTCCTTACATGCGACTAAAGCTAACCAGAATTTAACCACATTAGTGGCGGCATTGGTGAGCTTTGAGCTAGGTAAAGGACATATCTGTTTGATTTTATCACAGCTAAATTGTCGCCAACTCTTTGGTTTGTCCGCGACAAAATCTGCTCTGCTTCTGGATGGAATGGCGAGCGATAAGGGTGAGCTTCCGGTTATTGAACAGTGGGTAAATACCCTGCTACCGGAGTCGTTCCTTTCTGATGGTTCACAAGCAACTCCGATGGTTATAGACGGGGATCGTCTCTACTTACATCGTTACTGGGATTTTGAGAAACGCGTGGCAAATCAGTTGAAAAAATTGGCTCAACCCATTGATGTAGAGGCTGAAACCCATAAAGTTCTCGATGATCTATTTGCCCCAAGTTACCACTTCCTTTTTAATGCACTGCAGCTGTTAGCGACTAAGCCTCAAACAGAAACCAATCAACAGGTGATGCGTCAACAACTGGTGTGTGACATGCTGGATGTCGTTGCCACTGATGAGTTAGATTGGTCTGCAATCGATACTCTACTCACCGACGCGGTGCGGTTTGATGAATTACAACCGCTTGATCAGTTAGTGCCGACAAGAGCCTGCTTAAATTGGCAAAAAGTGGCGGCAGCGGTCGCCCTGTCGCGTCGTTTTTCGGTGATTTCGGGTGGGCCGGGAACCGGAAAAACCACCACTGTTACTAAGTTACTTGCCGCGCTGATCACTGAATCTCAACAGCCGTTAACCATTAAATTAGTCGCCCCCACAGGGAAGGCGGCGGCGAGATTGACCGAATCGATTGGCCAAGCGGTGACTTCCTTGGCCGTTGCACCTGATATCAAAGCGATGATTCCTACAGAATCAAGCACACTACACAGACTACTCGGCTATGTGCCCAATCAGGTTGAGTTTAGACATCATCGAAATAATCCACTGCATTTAGATGTGCTGGTGGTGGATGAGGCGTCAATGATCGATCTGCCTATGATGGCTCGACTGCTTGATGCCCTACCAAATCACGCGCGAGTGATTCTGTTGGGGGACAAAGATCAGTTAGCATCAGTAGAAGCGGGTGCTGTTTTAGGGGATATCTGTTCATTCATTGATAGAGGTTACAGCGCGCAACAGGCGCAAAAACTTTCCCAACTTACCGGATACTCATTGCCCCAAGGGCGTGGCAGTAATGGCATCTCAGATAGCCTCTGTATGCTGCAAAAAAGTTATCGATTTGATGCCCGTTCAGGCATTGGTCAGTTGGCAAAAGCGATCAATGTTGGTAATAGCTATCAGGTTGAAAAAGTGTGGGAAAGCGGTTTTTCTGACATCAATTTTCATGAGTTTACTGACGACAATTATCAAGCGATGATCACTATGGTCGTCAACGAATACCGCAGTTATTTAGGACATATTACCGATAACAGCGATGCGAAAAAAGTACTGAAAGCGTTTGCCACTTCACGTCTATTGTGCGCAGTGAGAGAGGGGGACTTTGGCGTTATTGGTTTGAACCAACGCATAGAGAAAGCGTTAATGCAGCAGCGTTTGATTCAGACCTCTGTGGATGAGCTTTGGTACATAGGTAGGCCAATTATGATCAGCCAAAACGATCATGGATTAGGCCTGTACAACGGCGATGTGGGTATCGCTATGTTAGATGACAATAACAAGTTACGTGTCTATTTTGAGATGGCTGACGGCAAAGTTCGCGGCGTGCTTCCTTCTCAGCTACCCAATCATGAAACGGTCTTTGCCATGACCATTCATAAATCTCAGGGGTCTGAGTTTGAGCACACCATTTTAGTGCTGCCTAAGACGTACTCTCCGATTTTAAACAGAGAGCTCATTTACACAGGTGTGACCCGAGCGAAGAAGCGTCTGGATCTCTATGGCTCACAAGCAGTGGTCTCCCGTGCGGTGCAAGTCAAGACTGAGCGAGCCAGTGGCCTGCCGCATCTATTGTTATAAAACAGATTTAGTGGGTTAGGCTTGGTTTTCTGACCACCAGATAAACCGCGAGTGCGGCGCAGGCAAAACCAACGGCACCAAACAGGTCAAATCGTTCATCAAATACCAGCCAAGCTTGAAAGGCAGTTGTGGGGGGAACGAGATAGAAGACAGAGGCCACTTTAGAGGACTCACCATGCTTTACCATGTAGAGCAGCAACAAAACCGCCACTACAGAGAGAGCGAAGACCAACCAAAGTAGGGTGAATATGAATTGCGGTGTCCACTGAACCACCATGGTCTCAGTGGTCAGTGCGATAGGAAGAAATAATAGACCAGCTCCCATATACTGCCACACTGCAGCCCCAATCATATCCACGCCCTGACAGAACCTTTTTTGATATAAGGTGCCGAAAGTGATCCCCAGTAACGCCATAATGGTAAAGAAGAAAGCACCTTCAACATGATCATAAGATTGCCATGTGATATTGCCTTGCAGCACCAGTGTTATTCCGATAAAACCGATGACTAAACCACACCATTGAGAAAGACGAAGTGAGCGATTAGTAGTACTGATTAGAAACACGGCAGTAAGGATGGGTTGCAAGCCAACAAGCAGAGAGCATAAACCTGCGGGCATACCAAAAGCGATACCTATGTAGGTGCCACCGAGGTAAAACCCGTGGATTAAAATACCAGAAACAAAGGCATGAAAGCAGGCTCGACCTTTTGGAAGTGCTGCTTTAAACAGAAACATTAATACAATGAAAACCAAGACGTTAGCAACCATCCTTATGAATAGGAAAGTCATAGGTTCCGCATAGTTCAATCCAAACCTTGCCCCGATAAAACCGGTAGCCCAGAGGATAACAAAGATAAAAGGGGCGATACGAGTGAGCATAGTCTCTCCGGGTTCTAGGATCTTTACACGGTGCTAGTGCGAATAAAACTGATACTTTTGGCTTGGATGATTTTTGGCTTGATAGAGTGCTACATCTGCCGTTCGCATTAGATCGCTGCTAGTGAGCCCATCGATAGGGGCTACAGAGATACCTAAACTTAGGGAGATAGTAAACTGATTGCCATTGACGTTAATTGGACGGTGAAAGGCAGTTATGATCTTTTTAGCCATGCTTATCATACTGTTTGTAGTCGTGGTTTTTTTTAATACCACTGCAAATTCATCCCCGCCTAAACGAGCAACAAAATCCGTTGAACGAATGGTCTCTTTAAGCCGCTTTGCAACATTGACCAACAGAGCATCACCAGTAGGATGACCATAGGTGTCATTAATCAGCTTGAAATTATCTAAATCGAGCATCATAAAGGCGACTTGACTCTCTTCGTTTCGAATAGCGTCAATTGAGCTGTTGAGCTCTTTAAGTAGAGAGTAACGATTGTGTAAACCGGTTAAGTAGTCATTTAACGCTAACTTTTCCAGTTTCGCTTCTGCTTTTTTCTGTTCAGTATTGTCTAGAAGAGCGCCGACAATACCTTGAGTTTTTCCTGACGGGGTTGAAAAATAGGCTTTGTGAAATACGACATCATGGACACTACCATCGGCATACCCTACTTGTGCTTCGTAAATTTGTTTTTCACGGGAATCAAAGAGTGCTTTGTCTGCGTTGTAGTAGACCTCTGCGAGTTTTGGATCAAACAGGTCAAAGACCCCTTTTCCAATTAACTCTGTTTTTGAGAGACCAATGTATTGTTCAAAAGCAGTATTACATCCAATGTATATCCCCTCTGAATCTTTGACAAAAATGGGAGTGGGCACGGCATTAATGACAGCAAGAAGTAGTTCATTGCCCTCAATATCTGAGGTTAAATTGAAAAGGTTTCCAATGTCCAAACGAGATTTCCTTATCTACTGTTAAACACTTGACGATAATAGCAATTTTATAACGTTAATATGCTGTATATTAAGGTGATAGAAAATAACCATAAATAATTATTTGATTAAAGAACAGGCAACAGGAGTCATTTTATGGCACAAAGAGTGACAGTGAAAGCATTAAAACAGTACCCGCTTTGGTTAAAACCCTTTTTTATAAGCCAAAAGCGACGATATGGAGAGGTGCTGCAACCTGGATTGTTGTGGGCAAGAGTGCCTAAATTGTTTGCTGCGGTGGCGGCGTTATATGGAGTGTTAGATAGAAAGCGCTCCCCGATATCACCCGTGTTGCGTTCGCTAGTGACGGTGCGAGTTTCTCAAATTAACTGGTGCCATTTCTGTGTTGATATTAATGGTATGACTCTGGCCAAACGTAGTGGGTCGTTAGAGAAAGTGGAGCAGTTAGAGTGCTGGAAAGAGAGCGAACTTTTTAATGAGAAAGAGAGAGCTGTTCTTGAGTACACCGAAGCCGTAACCTACAGTGATCAACAAGTGACTGATGAACAAGTGATGGCTCTGCGAGAATATTTTGACGAGGATGGGATTGTTGAGCTAACGGGATTGATTGCTTTTCAAAATCTATCCAGTAAGTTTAATTCAGCGTTGGACGTCCCTAAACAAGGGTTCTGCTCAGTATCGTTTAACCCGGAGAGAAAAGTGGATTAGAACGTCATACGGAGAGCTCCAGAATCTTTGAGCGTCTCTGATAGTTATAGAGATTCTGTTTCAATTTCGGCAAGTTAGAGACATCAACTTCATGAAAACCTTGCTCTCTAAACCAGTGTAGGCTGCGGGTGGTTAACACAAACAGTTTATGCAGACCTTGTGAACGAATTTGTTGCAGCAGGTGTTTGAGCAGTAGGGCTCCTCTATCTCCATCGCGGTAGTCTGGGTGAACCGCCATGCATGCCATTTCGGCCATATATTCATCTGGGTAAGGGTAGAGCGCAGCACATCCAATGACCAATCCATCTTTTTCTATGATGGTAAATTGATTGATCTCTTGCTCCAGTTGCTCACGAGATCGTCGGACCAAGATTCCTTGTTGTTCTAGTGGGCGGATCAGATCCAAAATTCCGCCGATGTCATCGATATCGGCTTTACGAACTTGTTCAGCACTCTCCATGACTAACTGCGTACCAATGCCATCCAGCGAGAACATCTCTTGGATCAGGGCACCATCCTCTTTATAGCTGATTAAGTGGCTTCTTGGCACACCAGCACGGCAGGCTGAAATAGCCCCACGAAGAAAGCGTATGGTGCCATTAATATCGCCATCATCTGGACTTAATGCTTGCTCTTGATGTCGTAAAATATCTTCGGCTTCATATGGGAACAGTTCTGCAGCAACCTCTCCTTTATTATTGATGACCCCTTGTTCTGAACAGAAGCCAATCAGCTTATCGGCTTTGAGTTTGATGGCAAGTTGGGTAGCCACTTCTTCTGCGAGTAAGTTAAAGCACTCACCAGTGACAGAACTGGCAACAGGGCCCAGTAACACAATGGATTGTTGATTGAGCATTCTATTGATGCCATCTGTGTCGATTCTTCTGACTCGACCAGTGTGGCTATAATCGACCCCATCATCGATACCCAACGGTTGAGCAATGATGAAATTCCCACTGATGACATTAATTTGAGTGCCTGCCATTGGTGTATTATTCAAGCTCATCGACAGTCGAGCGGTGATGTCGAGTTGCAATTGTCCAGCAACTTGCTTAATAAGCTCTAAGGTGTGTTCGTCGGTGATCCGTATGCCTTGATGATAAGGCGTGTCGATATTTTGAGCTTTTAGCATGTGATTCATCTGAGGTCTTGCCCCGTAGACAATAACAATCTTCATACCTAAGCTATTGAGCAGAGAGATATCATTCACAATATGAGCAAAATTTGGGTCCGCAATGGCTTCCCCGCCCAGCATAATGACCGCGGTTTTACCACGATGCGCATTGACATAGGGGGCGGATTGTCTAAAACCTTTAACTAATGCGGTACTTCTTAATTTCACTGGCTCTGCCTGTTGTGTTATTTATTCACTTATAGTGACTAAGTATTTGGAGATGTGCAATAGAAAGTTATGATG